>DATCGH010000534.1:0-8864 GCA_036509055.1 Caldimonas sp. | reverse complement strand
ATCGTCCCGCCCCAGAAGCGGCCGAAGGCATCGCACTTGCCGTCGTTGAAGCGGTTGCCCGGCGGTTCCGCCTCGGGCCGGTGCAGATAGCGTGGCGCGGCGCCGGTCGCCTCGGGGTCGAAAAGCGCATAGCCGCGCCGCAGCGTGACGATCAGGCCCGGGCCCTGTGCGCGCTCGGCGACGGCCGAGATTTCCTCGTCGAAGCTCCAGCTTGCGCGCCCGTCATCGGCTGGACGATAGCGGTACAGCCGGCGCTCGAGGATATCGACCCACCACAGCGCCTGGGCGCGCTCGGACCAGCACGTGCCTTCGCCGAGGGTCGCGCCGGCTTCCCAGACGCAGCGGGCCGGGCCGGCCACGGCCGGCATCTTCAACGGTGTCGGTTCGATGCTCATGAGGATTCCGTCGTCCGTGATTGTGGCCTCGCGGGTGCGGCGACCGCCGCTGCAAGCGCATACAGCGCGAGCGCAGCGGCGACCACGGCGGTGAAGCCGATGTGGATGGCAAGCAGGGTGGCAAGTACCGCGCCGGTGACCGATGCACAGCCGTTGACTGCCCAGGCCCAGGGAACGAGCCGGGCATCGGCGGCCTCCACCCTCGCCAGCCCCAGGGGGAACAGCATGCCCATGAAGAACGCCAGCGGCGCGATGAGCGCGGCCGAGATCAGGATCTTCAGGACATCCGGCAGCGCCACCGCGTGCTGGAACAGCCAGGGAAGCAGGCCCAGGCAAAGCGTCGCGGACAGCGCGATCGCTCCGGCCACCGCCGCCTCCGCGTGTCGCCGCAGCGGCGCGCTGCCGTGGCGCCATCGGCCGGAGGCGGCGCTGCCGGCACCGGCGAACAGCAGGAAGGCGAACAGCACCACGGCCACCGCGTAGAGCGGATGGCTGAGGAACAGCACGAACTTCTGGATGAAGGCGATCTCGATGAACATGAAGGCGAAGCCGATCGCCGCAAAGTAGACGAGGATGCGGCGCTTCGATCGGGCGGGCGGCAGGCGGTCGCGCTGCCGGGCGCCGACCCGCGTGATCCAGGCGGCCGGCGCCGCGATCAGCAGCAGGCTGGCGAGCACCGCCTGCGCCAGCGTGGCCACGAGCACCGGATAGCCCCATTCGAGCAGCGGCAGGCCGCCTTGCTCCTTCAGCGACAGCAGCTCGAGGAGCGAGCGCCACTTGAACGAATGGAAGAAGTGCGGCTTGTCGTCGGTGGCCGGGGCGACGTCGAACTTGTAGCGCTGCAGGAATTCGTCTCTTTCCGGACCGAGCAGCGCGGTCGCGCCGTCGAACAGGTCTGGCGGGGCGACCACGTTGTAGCGGTTCGCTTCCTGCGGCTTCATGCCGGGATAGAAGGCGACATCGAAGGAGCGCTCGGTGCAGAAGGCCTTGATCGCAGCGACGTCCTCGCTGCCGAACGCGCCGTTCTTGACGAGCAGGGTGCTCGTCTGCCAGCTGCGGACGAGCGCCAGCCGGGAGCCGGGGTCGGCCACGCCCGAGCGCTCCAGCGCCATCACCGCTGCGGCGAACAGCTTGAGCGCGTCGCGCGGCGGCAGCCGGACCCAGCGCGTGATCGCCAGCAGGCCGCCGGGCTCCAGATGCCGCAAGTCGTCCTCCAGGGCTTCGACCGTGTAGAGGTAGTTCTCCGAGAGCGCATGCAGGCCGGCCGCGGACGCACTGGACGAATCGAGCAGCGCCACATGGATGAGGTCGAAGCGTTGCCTGCTCGCCGCCACGAAGCCCCGCGCCTCGGCCAGATGCACGCGCGCAATCCCCGGCGTCGGCGACGAAGCGTCCCCGGACGAATAGATGCCGCCCGCGTACTCGGCGAAGCGCTGGCGCACCAGCTCGACGACTTGCGGGTTCAGCTCCACCGCGTCGATCTGCCGGGCGCCGTGATAGTGCGCCTGCAGCACATCGGCCCCGGCCCCCGCCCCGAGCACCAGCACGCTCGGCCGGCGCAGCAGGCGATACGGCAACGCGGACGTCGTCTGGCCGAGGTGCGCCAGGCTCTCCCGCCGGCCGTCGAAGCGGGTCAAGGCGCTCATGCCTTCGCCATCGATGAAGACGCCGAGCTGCGGCGGCAGCTCGGCCGTGGCGTTGAGGCTCAGGCCGGGCGCAAGGCGCAAGGGCGTGCCCGGGCTCTCGACGACGCTGACCTGGCCCAGCGGGCTGAAGCGCTCCACCACGACCCGTGCCTGGGGAATGCGCAGGGTCTGCGACAGCTCCTTGTAAGGCGACATCGCGGGTGCAACCCACGACGTCGGCACAAGAAAGGGCAAGGCGGCCAGGGCCAGCAACGCCATCGCGGGCCAGCGCCGAGGGCGGCCGCATTCGAGCCACGCGAGCGCCGCGGCGACGAATCCCAGCGCGCCGAGGAGCCTCAATGCGCCCTCCGGCGGCAGCACGAACAGCAGGCCGACGACCGCGAGGCTTCCTGCGCCGGCGCCGAGGATGTCGAGGCTGTAGATGCGCGAAGCCATGCCGCGCCATCGGGAAAGGGCCATGCACACGCAACTGCCGGCGCAGACGAAGGGCAAGGCGAGGAGCAGGTAGACGGCCAGCAGGTAGGCCGGCTGGCGCGGATCCCAGAGGATTTCCAGCGGATTGAACGGCACCCGCTGCGCCAGCACGAAGCAGCCGACCGCGCTGATCCCGAACGCCGCCGCGGCGGCGCAGAACAGGGGCGCGAAGCGCTTCTCCACCGCGCCCCCGGCCACGGCGACCAGGACGCCGCTGGCGCCGTAGCCGAGCAGCGCCAGGCTGATGATCATGTAGGCGAAGTGATGCCACAGGATGATCGAGAACAGGCGCATCAGCAGGATCTCGTAGGCCAGCGCGGCGGCCGAGATCAGGGCGATGGCGATCAATGGCGGGCCGGCTTCGGCGGCAGGTCGCACACGGGTCCCGGCCATCGGGAGGCCCTATCGCTTGCCGGTCAGGGGGACGAAAGCCACCGGCAGGATCTGTCGCGTGGACACCGTGCCGTCGAGGTTCTTCTCGACCAGCATCAGTTGCTGGACCATGAACGCCGCGCCCACCGGGATCACCATCCTGCCGCCGGGCTTGAGCTGGCGCACGAGCGGCGGTGGAATGTGGCTGGCCGCCGCGGTGACGAGGATGGTGTCGAACGGCGCCTGCTCCTCCCAGCCGTTGTAGCCGTCGCCCACGCGCACCTGAACGTTGCCGTAGCCCTGCGCCTTCAGTCGCTGTGCGGCCTGAATCCCCAGGGGCTCGACGATCTCGATGGTGTAGACCGCGCTGACGAGTTGGCTCATCACCGCCGCCTGGTAGCCCGAACCCGTTCCGACCTCGAGCACCTTGTGCTGCGGTTCCGGGCGCGCCAGATCGGTCATCAGGGCGACGATGTAAGGCTGCGAGATGGTCTGCCCGTGGCCGATCGGCAAGGGCCGGTTCTGGTAGGCGGAAGCGACCTGGTCGGCGGGAACGAACGCGTGGCGGGGCACTCGCGCCAGGACCGACATCACCCGCTCGTCGAAGGCGGACTTGCCGATCTCGGCGCGGGTCTCGCGAGCGACTGCGGCGATGTCCTCCACCATCCGTCGGCGCTCGGACGTGAAGTCCTGGCCGAGAGCGGGCGGTGCCGTCGTCAAGGTCGCCAAGAGCGAGGCGGCGATGGCGCCAAGGCGCCGCAGAGCAAGGCAGGGCAAGGCGACGCGTCCGCGCCCGTTGCGCGCCGTCGGCCGTTCAATGGCGACCACGCGCTCCACCCGTCCGCTCGAGACCATGGTCCGGTCCTCCGCCGTCGCCGAGGATGCAACGGCTCGGCCCTTGGAGACGCGGGCCGTGACGGCTTCATTATGTGACCGTCGTCGCAGCTCGGATGGCCCGCGGCCGTCGCCGGAGCGCGGTCAGCGCGGTCGTGCCGGCGCCAGGATGACCCTGAGCAGCCGCGGGTAGCGCAGCACCAGCCCGCCCCACATGATCGCGGCCACGTACGCGCCGAACAGCACGTGGCTGAACAACGGCGATCCGATGCGGTAGTGCGTGGCAATCGCACCGCCGAGGAACCCGGTCAGGTAGATGGCGCCGAGAACGGCTGTCCTGCGCAAGGCATGCAGGACCGCGCCCAGCAGCAACAGGACGCCGAGCGGGACGACCGCGGAAACCGGCCAGCCGAGCTCGACGGTTCCCTTCATCACGGGCTCGATCTGCAGCAGCTTGCCGGTGGCATCGACCACGAAGAACAGGATCGCCAGCCCGGACAGGACGAGACCGAGGCGCCTCTGCCATGCCGGCGTCGTCGTGTGCACGCCCCAGTCGGCCGCAGCCTGCGGCTTCGCGGCGGTCATGACGTGCGCCTCCTGCCGGGGGCATGGGGCGCCGGCGCCGCCTCGCGCGCGAGCGGAACCCAGCCATTGCGGCGGAAGGCTTCCCAGACCGCCATCGCATGCCCATGGCCGAGCCCCGAGGTGGCCTTCAGCCAGGCGATGAACTGCATCGTCTTCGTTTCGGGATGCAGTACGCCGCTGCGCACGGCCTCGTCGAAGAAGTCCTTCGGGTCCTTGCCGGTCTTGGCGCGGATGTTGCTGATGTACGCCTCGAACGTCATGGGCTTACGCGAACGCGATCGGTTCGCCGTTGACGCCCCAGCTCACCCCGAAGCGGTCGGTGAGCATGCCGAAGGTCTTGGCCCAGAACGCCGGCGCCAGTGGCATCGTCACCTGGCCGCCCTGCGAAAGCGCATGGAACGCGCCATGCGCCTGGTCGACGGTGTCGTACTGGATGGCGAGCATCACGCCCTTGACACCCTCGTACGGCATGCCTGGCGGAATGTCGCCGGCGAACAGCTTCGCGCCGCCGGGCAGCGTCAGGCAGGCATGCATGATGCCGTCGCCGCTCGGGCGCATGCCGTCGCCGCAACCCTCGTCGCCTGGGGCCGATGCGGGCATCTCGGCGTAGCTCATCATCGCCTCGATCTTGGCGCCGAGCGCCTTCTCGTAGAAGGCGAAGGCTTCGCGGGTGTTGCCGCCAAAGCTCAGGTAGGGGGTCAGGGTGGTGGCCATGGGCGCTCCAGGGATGAAGGTGGATGGATTCGACGGGCCGACGGGGCCGGGGTCGAACGGAAGCGCGCAAGACTACGCATTCCGGCCGACGCCATGAAGTACCAATCGATGCCGACGCTCCGGTGCCAATTCAGCGGCCGAATGGAAGCTCGACCCGAGTGAAGTGGACCCCGTGGGCGCACCCAATCGTTATCCTTCAGGGTACCGCTTCGGACCGCGTATCGACCCATGTTCCTGCAGTTCGATGGCAATGGCGCGCTGTACGCCCAGCTGGCTCGGGCACTCAAGCGCGCGATCCTCCAGGGTCAGCTGAAGGCGGGCGCCGCGCTGCCCGCGACGCGCGTGCTGGCCGCGGAGCTGGGGCTGTCGCGAAACACCGTGCTCACGGCCTACGAGACCTTGCGCGCCGAGCAGTTGGCGGTGGCCAGGGTCGGCTCGGGTACCTTCGTGTCGGCCTCGACGACGGCCGGCGGCAAACCGCCGATCAAGGCACCGGTTTCGGCCCAGACGCGCTACGCCGCCCGCCTCCGGGGCTTGCCGGCGTTGAAGCTTCGCAGCGTCGCGCCTCGCCTGCGCTACGACCTGCATTACGGTGAGCCCCTGGTCGATCCGCCCCTGGTCACCGCATGGCGGCGCGAGCTGGCCCGCGCGGCGAGCTCCGCCGACTGGGGCTACCCGCCAAGCGCCGGCCTGCGCGTGCTGCGTCAGGCCATCAGCGAATATCTCGCACGGCGGCGTGGCGTCGTGTGCCACGCCGACGACGTCGTCGTCGTCAGCGGAACGCAGCAGGCCGTCTCCCTGCTCGCCCGCGTATTGATCGACGAAGGGGCGGTCGTCGCGATCGAGGATCCCGGCTACGAGCTCGCCTCGCGCTCGTTGCAGGCGCATGGCGCGCAGCTGCTGCCGGTGAAGGTCGACGCCGAGGGCTTGCGGGTCGAGGCGCTACCGCGAGGAAACCGTGTCCGAGTGGTCCTGGTCTCGCCGTCGCACCAGTTTCCATCCGGTGCCGTGATGTCATTGGCGCGACGAATGGCCTTGCTCGACTATGCCGCCGAGCGCGGCTGCTGGGTGGTCGAGGACGACTACGACGGCGAGTTCCGCTATGACGGCGTTGCCATCCCGGCACTTCGATCGCTCGACGTCCGTGACCGGGTGATCTACGTCGGCAGCTTCTCGAAGGTGCTGTTCCCGGGGTTGCGCCTGGGCTACGTCGTCTGCCCGAGCGGCCTGCGTGACGATCTCGTCGCCGCCAAGATGAACGACGACCTGGGTTGCGGCGGCATCGAGCAGGCGGCGCTTGCCGCGCTGATGCAAAGCGGCGCCTTCGATCGCCACTTGCGGCATGCCGCCGCAGAGCTGCGCCGTCGCCGCGCGGCCTTGCTGGACGGGCTGCGCGAGCATTGCAGCCAGCACCTGGTGATCAACGATTCACGCGCCGGCATGCATGTGGTCGGTTGGCTGCCCGGCTGGACTTCGCGCCAGGTCGATGCGCTGGCCGCGCATGCAGCGGGATGCGGCCTGGGGCTGCATCCGATCGGCCCGCACTACCGGCGTCAGCCCGCGCCGCAGGGCCTGCTGCTGGGGTACGCCGCGCTGTCCGCCAACCAGTTGCGCGCGGCGACGGCACTGCTCGGCAAATGCCTGGGCCAGATGGCCGACCAGACGGCATAGGCGCCCGGCCACCCGCCTGGCGGCGTTTGCTCGCCCTGCCAGCAGCTGTTACTTCAGCACTGCACTGGCCTGTGCCGCGCGGATCAGCGCCGACGCATCGCCGTCGAGCAGAAATCCCTCCCGGACGGCGCGCTCGGCCGCGCTCGCGACCGCCCGCACGTAGCCGTCGTGGTCGCGGTAGCGTTCCTCGAGCGAGGGACGCGGATCGCCGCTCGCCTGCCGCTCGGCGGCGCTGCGCGCGAGCGGGATCATCCCGCCGACGTAGTTGCAGATCTGCCCTTGATGGAAGCCGGCCGCGGCGATGTTCCAGCCGAGGTAGGTGCCGAGCGGTGCGCCGAGCAGAACGACCGGCACGCCACCGAGCTCGTTGCCGTCGGCATCGACCTTCGGCGCCAGCATCTTCAGCACCTGGCGGATGCGCGGCGGGGCGAGCGACGGCACGCCGGATCCGTCGACGGGATCGAACTGCGGGCCCCAGTCGAGATCGTGCACCGGCATGATGAAGTCGGGCTCCGGCACCGAGGGCCGCAGCGGCGGCAGGGTCGGGAAGCCGAGCGCCGCCTTGTTCGCCTCGGCGAGCGTGCCTTGGGCGAGCGTCGGATAGCGGCTCGGCGGCGGCGGCGTGCCCTTGGTCACCCAGGCGCGGAAGTGCACGCGCAGTGCATTGACGGTCTGCGTGTGTGGCACCGGATTGGCCGGCAGCACGCCGGTGCCGAAGTTGTTGCCCGGGCAGGCCGCACCGTTCTTCGGCAGGCCGACGCCCGGCAGGCTGGTGTCGAAGCCGCCGGCGCCGCCGCCATGGTTCGTGCTCGGGATGTAGTAGCGCCGCACGGTCTCGGGCAGCGGCAGGTCCGCCTTCGCATCGGTGCCGACCCACTCGGGCGTCAGCTTCAGCGCCCAGACCTCGGCGGAGCCGAAGTGCTCGATGATCTTCGGACAGGTGCGCGTTGCGCTGCAGCGACCGAGGATGCCGGCCGAGGGCAGGCCGCGCACCGGGTCCGCCTGCGGCAGCCACCACTGCGGTCCTTCGCTGCCAGCCTGGTAGAGCTCGAGCACGCCGTCAGGCTGCGCCCAGCGGAAGTTGAGGGCGATGCGGCGGCCGGCGATGATCGGCCACAGCCCGTCGTGCACCTGCCGGCCCGCCTCGTCCTGGTTGAAGCCCAGGTGCAGCCAGCCGCGCAGGAAGTTGCCTGACTGCGAGATGCCGCGGCCGATGCTGTGCGTCAGCGCACCGGCCATCGGATTGGGCGTGCCCTGATCATCGGCCTTCGCGCTCTTGAAGAACTGGCCGACGTCGCGCCACGCGGCGAAGCCGATGCCGAGCACGTACGGATCCGCGGCGGTGAAAACGACCTGGTAGAGGCGCTTCGCGTCGAAGCCGCGCTTCAGGCAGATCTGCGTCGGGTCGGGCGTACCGGGGAACGGCTTGTCGGCGCTGCACGCGGCCCAGGCCCATTCGTCCGACGGGATCGTCACCTCGTCGATCACCTCGCCCCGCTGCGTCTCGCCGCCGCGCGACACGAGCTTCGCCTTCGTCGTGTCCAGGCTCAGCGGCTTGTAGGGCACCGGATTTGTCTGCACCAGCAGCGGCTGCGAGTCGAGGCCGGAGCGGTTGACGATGCGTGCGAACACCTCGCCGGTGACGCGCTCGCCGTTCGCGCCGCGTGCGACCGGCAGCTGCAGCCACTGTCCCGCGGTCAGCGTGCCTGCCGGCTTGACGCCGGTGTTGCCGGCGTTGTCGCCCTGCCAGGCGCTCGCGAGCAGCACGTCGCCGGCCTGGCGCTCGGCCATGTCCATCGCGAAGACGCGGCCGCGGTTCGGCACGTCGTGCCACATCAGGCCGCTGGCCCGCTTCGTGTCGACCGGCTTGTAGAGCACGAAGGAGGCGACGTAGCGCACCTTGCCGTCGGCGTCCTTCGCCAGGGCGATGTCTTGGATCAGGGCGTTGACCGGCAAGGCCGGATCCAGCTCGCCGAAGGCGCGGCCGGCGATCTGCTCGTAGGCGATCGGCCCCTCGGCCGCACCGGCGGGCGGCGGCAGCGGCTCGGTCGCATCGATCACGATGCGGGTGACACGGGCCTGCGCAGCGGTGCAGGCGAACGACAGTGCAAGCGCGGCCAGCAGAAGCGCCCTCATTGTTGACCCCCCGTCATGCGCCGGCGCGCGTGAATTC
>DATCGH010000533.1:0-2263 GCA_036509055.1 Caldimonas sp. | reverse complement strand
ATCGGTGCCGAAGCGGTGCTCGGGCGAAGGTGCTTCGAGCCGCGCCGACGGATCGATGTCTTCTGGATCGTGGGTCGCGAGCGCCGGCGCCGCGAGGGCAAGCATCGCCATCAGCAGCAGCAGCACCGCGCCGAGCACCAGCGTCGGGTTCTTGCGCAGCCAGCGCCCCCTTAGTCCGGGCGGACCCACGCTCTCGTCGGCGGCGACGGTCTCGGGCACGGGCGGCAGCACGGCGGACACGGAATCGTCTCAGTAGCGGATGCGCGGATCGAAGAACTGGTAGCTCAGGTCGATCAGCAGGTTGATCAGCACGTAGACGCCGGCCGAGAGCAGCAGCACGCTCTGGATCACCGGGTAGTCGTGGCGCTGCACCGAATCGATGACCAGGCGGCCGATGCCGGGAATGGCGAACACCGTCTCGGTGACGACCACGCCGCCGATCAGGAGGGCGATGCCCACGCCCACTGTGGTCGCGATCGGCACCGCCGCGTTGCGCAGCGCATGGACCAGCACCGCCGGCACGCCCAGGCCCTTGGCCCGGGCGGTGCGGATGTAATCCTCCTGCAATGCCTCGAGGACGGTGGCGCGGGTCATGCGCGTCAAGAGGGCCATGTAGAGCAGCGCCAGGTTGATGCAGGGCAGCGCCAGGCTGCGCAGCCACGGGCCGATGCCGTCGGCGAGCGGCGAGTAGCCCTGCACCGGCAGCCAGTCGAGGCGGATGGCGAAGGCGTACATCAGGAGGTACCCGACCAGGAACACCGGCACCGAGAAGGCGAGCACCGAGAACAGCATGACCGCGCGGTCGACCCAGCGGCCGGCGCGGTGCGCGGCGATCGTTCCGAGCGGAACCGAAAGCAGCACCGCGAGGGTCATTGTCAGTACTGCGATCGAGAGCGTCGGCTCGAGCCGCTGCGCCAGCAGCTGCGTCACCGGCACGTGGGTGAAGATCGAAGTGCCGAGATCGCCGCTCAGGATCCGGCCGACCCAACCGACGAACTGCACCGGCAACGGCTTGTCGAGGCCGAGGGCGACGCGCAACTGGTCGATGTCGTCGGTGGTCGCCAGGTCGCCGGCGATCAGCGCCGCCGGGTCGCCGGGCGAGAGATGGATCAGAAGGAAGACGACCACCGCCACCACCGCCATCACCGGCAGCGTGGCGGCGAGCCGCCGCAGGAGATAGTTCATGCGGCCGGGCGTTCAGCCAAGGGTGCGCCTACTTGTCGAGATACCAGACGAACGGCAGGCCGCCCTTCAGGTTGTCGGCGCCCTTGATGTCCTTGCGCAGCGCGCCCACCGGCGAGTACTGGCCGGCGCTGATGTACGGCAGCGCCTCGAAGGCCTGGGTGTGGAACTTGTCGAGCAGCTCCTTCCGCT
This sequence comes from Caldimonas sp., assembly GCA_036509055.1. Classification (GTDB taxonomy): domain Bacteria; phylum Pseudomonadota; class Gammaproteobacteria; order Burkholderiales; family Burkholderiaceae_C; genus Schlegelella_A. The sequence goes on along the minus strand of DATCGH010000533.1, from coordinate 889 downwards.
TGGCCGGGTTGGATTCCTTCAGCCAGGCGGTGCGCAGGTCGTCGAGCTCCTTGTTGCAGGGCCAGCCCGGCAGCGGCGTGCCGCACGAGGCGCTGAGGTACGCGTTGGTGATCGGCGAGTCGGAGTCGAAGCCGCCGGCCACGGTGACATACATGTTCCAGCCGCCGGCATCGGGTGCGTCCTTCTTCGCCCGGCGGCCGCCGATGGTGGCCCAGTCGGAGGTCTGCATGTCGACGTTCATGCCGATGCTCTTCAGCGTCTGCGCCGCCATCAGTGCCTCGGCGTTGAGGTAGGTGATGTCGCTGGGCACCAGCAGCACCACCTTCTCGCCCTTGTAGCCGGACTCGGCGAGAAGCTGCTTGGCCTTGGCGACATCGGGCGTGCGCCACGGATCGGCGCCGGCGAAGGTCTCGTTGGGGCCGCCGCAGATGAAGAACGTGGCGCAGCTCGTGACCCGCAGGTCCTTCGGGTAGCCCATGGCGGCCATGAACTTGTCCTGATTCACCGCCTTCAGCACCGCCTGGCGCACCTTCGGGTTGTTGAACGGCGGATGGAGCTGGTTCATCACCATCCAGCCCTGCCACGAGCCCGAGGGCACGAGCTTGATGTTCGGATCGGCGCGCAGGGTGTTGATGTAGTCGGGCGGTACCTGCTCGATGTAGTCGACCTCGCCCTTCTTCAGGGCGGCGGCGGCACTGTTGGCGTCGGGGATGTAGAGCCACTCGATGCGGTCGAAGTGCGGCTTCTTGCTGCCGGCGGCGCCGCTGCCGGGGTCGCTGCGCGCCACGTAGTGCGGGTTGCGCACGAACACCGCCTTGTTGCCCGGCACCCACTCGTCGCGCTTGAACATGAAGGGGCCCGAGCCCATCACCTCGGTGAGCGGCGCGGT
>DATCGH010000532.1:0-3879 GCA_036509055.1 Caldimonas sp. | reverse complement strand
CCGCTCGGCATCGCCTTGCCCAACGAGAAGCGGCTGCGGCGGCTGTGCGAATCGATGCTCGACGATCCGTCGCGGCATGCCTCGGTCGAGGCCTGGGCTGCCGACGCCGGGGCGAGCGCGCGAACCATCGCCCGGCTGTTCCGCAGCGAGCTCGGTACCACCTTCGTCCGCTGGCGCGAACAGGTGCTGCTCGCCCGCGCCGTGCCGCTGGCGGCGCGTCGCATGCCGATGGCGGCGATCGCCGCCGAGCTCGGCTACGCCAGCCCGAGCGCCTTCGCCGCCATGGTCAAGCGCTCGGTCGGCAGCTCGCCGATGCGCTTCTTCCGCGCCGAGACCTGAGCCTTCAAAAGGCGGCGCCGCCCGGGACGCCGTCGCGGACGCCGCGATCCATGCCGGCAGAGCGACAGCGCGTCCCCACGATTGCGCAATTCGTCGCCCGGCGCTGGCAAGCGCCGGCGCCGGGCCCGAGGATCGAGCCTCGATCATTTTCCAGTGCCCGCCATGAACGCACGTCGCCGTCTCCTTGCCATCAGCCTCGCCACCGTGTCGCTGCCGGCGTTCTCCGCATCGCGAGCGGTCCGCGGCTCCGGCAAGGTGACGAGCGAGCGACGTGCCGTCACCGGCTTCGATCGGCTCTCCGTCGCCGGCGACTTCGAGATCGAGCTGCGTCAGGGCACCGCCGAAGGCCTCGAGCTGACCGGCGACGACGACCTGCTGCCGCTGATCGAAACCGTGATCGAGGGCCGGGAAGGCTCGCGCACCCTCAGGATCTCCCCCCAGCGCGACATTGATCTGCGGCCGAGCCAGCCGATCCGGATCCGTGTCGATCTGGTCCGGCTGAGCGGCGTCTCCCTCGCCGGCGGCTCACGGGTGAAGGCCCAGGGGCTGCGCACAGGCAGTCTCTCGCTCTCGATCGGCGGCGCCGGCGACATCACGCTGGCGGCGCTCGAAGCCGAGCGGCTCGCCATCAACATCGGCGGCAGCGGCCGGGTCACGGTCGACGGCCGCAGCCCCGAAGCCTCTCTCAGCATCGCCGGCAGCGGCCGGGTCACGCTCGTCGGTCTCGCCGCCGACGACGTGTCGGTCGACATCGCCGGCAGCGGCAACGCCGAAGTCCGGGCCGAGCGCCGGCTGAAGGTCTCGATCGCCGGCTCCGGGCGCGTCCGGTACGGCGGCGCGGCGGTGCCGTCAATCAGCATCGTCGGCAGCGGCGACGTTCAGCGCCTTTAATCGGTATTACTGCACCGGCCATCCGCATCGCCGGGCCGCGCATCGCTGTAACCAAAGGTAGGCACGGGCTGTCCGTCTAGACTCGCTCCAGCAGCACCGCCCCTCCGCGGCTGCACAGGAGCGTCGATGCTGACATCGCTGTTCGGAGACCTGGGCCCGCGCGACGGCAAGAACAAGCCGCGCGATTTCGACGACACCCAGGCCGACTCGCAGGGCGGGTTCGCTGCCACCGCCATCATGGAAAGCGTGGCCACCGAGGTCAACGAGCGCGGCCAGATCATCGACCGCCACGTCAGCGACCTGGTCGTCACCGGCTCGCCGGCCCAGGCGATCCGCGAGCACTTCGCCGCCACCCGTCCGGACCTCGACACCGCCTCGTCGATGATCACCCTGCTCGACCCGGTCGGCGTCTGGGCATCGTCGGTCATCAAGGCGCTCTCGGACGCCGGCGGCCGGCCGATCGAGCGGCTGCACCTGCGCGAGAAGACCACCCTCAGAACGATCGCGATGATCGAGCGCACGACCCTGGTCCGCCGCCAGGAAGACACGCTGCGCATCTTCCACGCCGACGTGCGCGCTCCGGGACCGGAGAACGCCGAGATCCCGGTGGCGCTGATGGAGCGCAGCCAGATGACGGCCGTGATCATCGGCCCGATGCAGCCGCATGCGATCGATGCCCTGCTCGCCTCGCTTCGCCAGGCGACCAGCCTGCCGACCTGGCGTTGCCCGCAGCTCCTGTTCCAGCTGCCGCCGAACGCCACCTGGATCAACAACAAGGTCCAGGCGATGGTCTGGCCGCAGCGCCTGCACGTGCACATCGTCAGCGAGCCGATGACCGGCGCGTCGTCGGTCTGGAACGCGATGCTCGGTGTCTGGAACGAGGTGAAGCTCCAGCCGGGGTGGGATCCGATGGCGGTGTCGCCGATGCTCGGCATCGGCGACTTCCCGATCAAGGTGGGCGAGATCGGCGGCGCAACCTCGGCTTCCACGCCGCCCCGGGCCGCCGGCACGGCCGTGCCGATCGTCGACGGCGTCACCGGTTCGGCGCTGCAGCTCACGCGCGGCGTGCTCGACGCCACCCGCGGCCGGCAGGCATTGAGCAGCCTGCTCAAGCTCGACGGCCTGATCGGCTGCGCCCTGGTCGACGCCGGCACCGGCCTGGTGATGGCGCACGAGACCCGCGCCGAGCAGTCGATCGACATGGAGCTCGCCGCCGCGGCCGCGGCGCAGGTGCTGCGGGCCCAGCGCGACTCGGCCCGGAGCATGGGGCTGACGGATCCGATCGACGAGCTGATCACCACCGCCGGCTCGCGCAACATCCTGATCCGCGCCCTGCAGCGTCACGCCGAGCTGTTCATCGTCGCCCTGTTCGAGAAGCACCGGACCAACCTGGCCCTGGCGCGCTTCCAGCTGCTCGAGGTCGAGCGCAGCCTGTCCTAGCGGGCAGCCGAAGCCGCTTCATCGACAAGCGGCCGATGTCCGCTCAACCTCACGCGGTCGGTGCCGCTCAGGCCTCGCTGCCGCTACGCAGCGCCAGCGCCTTGTTCGCCAGCGCATCGGCCTTCTCGTTGCAACGGTCGCCGTTGTGGCCCTTGACCCAGCGCACCGTGACCCGGCGCGCATCGGCGAGCGCGAACAGCTTCTTCCACAGGGCCAGGTTCGCCACCGGCTCGCCCTTGGAATTGCGCCAGCCCTTGCGTTCCCAGCCGGCGCGCCATTCGGTCAGGCCCTTGAGCACGTACTGGCTGTCGGAGACGAGCTGCACGGCGGCGCCCGCGGGGACGCGCGCCAGCCCCTCGATCGCTGCGGTCAGCTCCGCAATCTGGTTGGTGCCCGGCCCGATGAAGCCGAAGTGGTCGCTTTCGCCGCCGTCCCCGGGGGCGATCAGCACCGCGCCCCAGCCGGCGGGTCCGGGGTTGCTCGGGGCGCAGGCCCCATCGGTATAGGCGGTCCACATCATGTCTTGGGTCATCGGTTCAGCGCGGGTCGCCGTGGGTTTCGAGTTCGGTTCGGCGACGCTGTGTCGCTGCGACCGGTGCTGGCGCGGTCGCCGCCTTCGGCCGGGCCTCGTCGCGCACCAGGCCGATGAGGCGCATGCCGCGCACCCGCTTGACCGCGACGATGTAATAGAGCGCGCCGAACGGCGGCCACCAGCGGTCGCCGGCCTTTTCCATCCAGCCGAAGCGGGCCAGCCATTTGGCCGAGGTGACCGGCGGGATGTAGCAGCCGAAGCGGCCCGACTCGACCTCGAAGCTCAAGAGGCGCAGCCAGTCGCGGAGGCGCCGGTAGCCGATGAACTCGCCGGCGCGCGGCAGGAACAGGTCGCGCTCGGTGCCCATGCCCAGGCGTCGTCGCATCCGGCCGAGGCGCTGGCGCGTGCCCCACAGGCTCGCGGGATTGAAGCCGAGGATCAGGACACGGCCTTCGGGCACGAGCACGCGCTCGACCTCGCGCAGCGTCAGGTGCGGGTCACGAGCGAGCTCGAGCGAATGCGGCAGGACGACGAGGTCGAGGCTGGCCGATTCGAACGGCAGGGCGTCGAAGTGGCAGTGCAGCGTTACGGCCTGCCTCGGGGGTCCAGCGTCCGCGGGTTCTTTGGCCGCGGGATCGTCGGCAAGCGCGTCCGCCTTCTGCGGCGGCGACTCGACA
>DATCGH010000531.1:0-2927 GCA_036509055.1 Caldimonas sp. | reverse complement strand
TCGGTCACCTCGCTCGACCCGCAGATCGCCCGGATCCTCGAGCCGCGCGCGGCGGCGCCGCACCGGCGACTGAAGACGGTGGAAACGCTGGCCCGCGCCGGCGTGCCAGTGGGCGTGAGCATCTCGCCGATCATTCCGTTCATCAACGAGCCGGAGATCGAGCGCGTCCTCGAGGCGGCCGCGGCTGCAGGTGCGACTTCGGCGTTCGGCGTCGTTCTGCGCCTGCCATGGGAAGTGAATCCGATCTTCCAGCGCTGGCTCGACCAGCACTACCCCGACCGGGCCGCACGGGTCATGGCCCGGATGCGCGAGATGCGCGGCGGCAAGGACTACGACTCGAGCTTCGGAGCGCGCATGAAAGGCCAGGGCGTCTGGGCCCAGCTGCTGCAGCAGCGCCTCGCCAAGGCCCGAAAGCGATTCGGTCTCGACCGCGAGCGCACGCCGCTCGACCTCACCCAGTTCCGGAAGCCCCTGGCCCCCAGGCACGATGGCCAGACCGATCTCTTCGCCTGAAGGGACGCCGCAGGCGTCCGCCCTCCCCCTCGGCGGGAGGGGCGCGAAGCGGGGAGGGTGCGATCCTGAATCCGGAAGGATTGTTCAAGGCTATGCCTTGAACAAATCCTTCACCCGGTCGCTCCAGGTCTTGGCGTTCGGCGAATGCCGGTCGCCCGCCTTCTTCAGGCTCTCGTCGAGCTCCTTCATGAGCTTCCTCTGGTGCTCCGTCAGCTTGATCGGCGTCTCGACGCTGACGTGGCAGTACAGGTCGCCCGGATAGCTCGAACGCACGCCCTTGATGCCCTTGCCGCGCAGGCGGAAGGTCTTGCCGTGCTGCGTGCCTTCCGGGAGATCGATCTCGGCCTTGCCGCCGAGCGTCGGCACCTCGACCATGCCGCCAAGCACGGCGCTCGTCAGGCCGACGGGAACGGTGCAGTGCAGGTCGTCACCGTCGCGCTCGAAGATCTCGTGCTGCTTGATCCGGATCTCGATGTAGAGGTCGCCGTTCGGGCCGCCGTTCGGCCCGGGCTCGCCGTTGCCGCTGGAGCGGATCCGCATGCCTTCGTTGATGCCGGCGGGGATCTTGACCTCGAGCGTCTTGTTCTTCTTGATCCGCCCCTGGCCGTGGCAGGTGACGCAGGGCTCGGGAATGATCTTGCCGCTGCCATGGCAGGTGGGGCAGGTCTGCTGGATGCTGAAGAAGCCCTGGCGCATCTGCACCGCGCCGGAGCCGTGGCAGGTGGTGCAGGTGATTGGGCTGGTGCCGGGCTTGGCGCCGCTGCCCTTGCAGGTCTCGCAGCTGTCCCAGGCGGGAATGCGGATCTGCGTCTCCTTGCCGTGCGCCGCCTCTTCGAGCGTGATCTCCATGGCGTAGCTGAGGTCGCTGCCGCGATAGACCTGCTGGCCGCCCCGGCCCCGGCCGTTGGCGCCGAAGATGTCGCCGAAGATGTCGCCGAAGGCCTCGGCGAATCCGCCGAAGCCTTCCGCTCCGCCGCGGCCGCCGAGGTTCGGGTCGACGCCGGCGTGGCCGTACTGATCGTAGGCCGCCCGCTTCTGCGGATCGGAGAGCATCTCGTAGGCCTCCTTGGCCTCCTTGAAATGCTCCTCGGACTTCTTGTTGTCGGCGCCGTGGTTGCGGTCGGGGTGGTGCTTCATCGCCAGCTTGCGATACGCCTTCTTGATCTCCTCGTCGGAGGCGTTCTTCGCGAGGCCCAGCACCTCGTAGTAGTCCCTCTTGCTCATGCCCCGCTACGCTCCCAATTCTTCGAATATGCAAACGCCGCGCCGACGGTCAGGCGTGGCCTGATCCGTCGACGCGGCGAGTTAAATGCGTCGGCTCTGCCGGCGGGTCAGCCTTTCTTTACTTCCTTGAACTCGGCGTCGACGACGTTGTCGTCTTCCGCCTTCGCCGCCGCCTGCGGCTCGTTCGCGGCCCCAGCCCCCGGCGCCGCGCCGCCGGCCGCAGCCTGCGCCGCCTGCGCGTCGGCGTACACCTTCTCGCCGAGCTTCTGGCTCGCCGTCATCAGCGTCTCGGTCTTCGCTTCTATCGTCGCCTTGTCGTCCGACTTGAGCGCTTCCTCGGCCTCCTTCAGCGCCGCCTCGATCTTTTCCTTGTCGGCCGCGTCGAGCTTCTCGCCGTGCTCGCCGAGGCTCTTCTTCACGCTGTGGATCATCGCATCGGCCGAATTGCGCGCCTGGATGACCTCGAGCTTCCTCTTGTCGTCGGCGGCGTTCAGCTCGGCGTCCTTCACCATCTGCTGGATCTCGGCCTCGGTCAGGCCCGAGTTCGCCTTGATCGTGATCTTGTTCTCCTTGCCGGTGGCCTTGTCCTTGGCGCCGACGTGCAGGATGCCGTTGGCGTCGATGTCGAACGAGACCTCGATCTGCGGCATGCCGCGCGGCGCCGGGGCGATGCCCTCGAGGTTGAACTCGCCGAGCGACTTGTTGCCGGCGGCCATGTCGCGCTCGCCCTGGTAGACCTTGATCGTCACCGCCGGCTGGTTGTCGTCGGCGGTGGAGAAGGTCTGCGCGAACTTGGTCGGGATGGTCGTGTTCTTCTGGATCATCTTGGTCATTACGCCGCCGAGGGTCTCGATGCCCAGGCTGAGCGGGGTGACGTCGAGCAGCAGCACGTCCTTGCGGTCGCCGACCAGCACCTGGCCCTGGATCGCCGCGCCCACGGCAACCGCTTCATCGGGGTTGACGTCCTTCCTCGGCTCCTTGCCGAAGAACTCCTTGACCTTGTCCTGCACCTTGGGCATGCGGGTCATGCCGCCGACCAGGATCACGTCGTCGATCTGGCCGACCGAGACGCCGGCGTCCTTGATCGCGGTGCGGCAGGGAGCGATCGTGCGCTCGATCAGGTCCTCGACCAGCGCTTCCAGCTTGGCGCGGGAGAGCTTGATGTTGAGGTGCTTCGGGCCCGAGGCGTC
>DATCGH010000530.1:0-4579 GCA_036509055.1 Caldimonas sp. | reverse complement strand
GCACCGAGTACAACGACCTCGGCAGCGATCACTTCGATCGCCACGACCGATCCAAGACCATCCGCCGCCTCCTCAAGCGGCTTCAAGACCTCGGCTGCGACGTTCCAGCGGTGGCACATGCGACGTAGAGCTTCTTAGTAGTGGATGGCGCGCGGCGCCCCGCCGCCGGCGGCGATCGCATCGCCGTTGATCGCCACCGACTTCGGCGAGGCCAGGAAGGCGACGACGTCGGCAACCTCGGCGGCATCGACCAGGCGGCGGATCGAGTTGGCCTCGGCCATGCGCTGCAGGATCGCCGCTTCGCCCACGCCCTGCGCCTGGGCCTGCGCCGCCACCAGCGCCGCGGTGCGCTCGGTGCGGGTCAGGCCGGGATGGACGACGGTGACGTTGATGCCGCTCGGGCCGAGCTCGTCGGCCAGGTTCTTGGTCAGGGCCGCGACCGCGACGTTGCGGATGCTGCCGACGATGTTGCCGCTCTGCCGCGTCGCCAGGCCGCTGATGTTGACGATCCGGCCCCAGCCGCGCGCCTGCATCTGCGGCGCGACGGCGCGGGCGGTGCGGATGTAGCCCATCACCTTGATGTCGATCTCGCGCTGGAGAAAGGCCGCCTTGAGCTCGCCGAGCTTGGGCGGCGCCGCGTAGCCGCCCGGCTCGGCGGCCGCATTGACCAGAATGTCGATGCTGCCGCCGAGCAGCGCCACGGCTTCGGCCACGGCGCGGTCGACCTGGGCGTCGTCGCCGGTGTCGGCGACGACTGCGACCACCCGGCCGCCGAAGGCCGCGCTCAGCTCGGTCGCCGCCGCGGCGAGGCGCTCGCGGTCACGGGCGAGGAGGGCGACGTCCGCGCCTTCGCGTGCCAGGGCGCTGGCCACCGCCTTGCCGATGCCCCGGCTGCCGCCGCTGATCAGGGCGCGCTTGCCCTTGAGCTCGAGATCCATGCTGTCCCCGCGAATCCGGATGCGGGGATGCTAGTCGTGGACGCCCGCCTCAGCGCGGATCGGGCGCGAAGCCGGGGAAGGGCTGCGGCAGCGCCGGCGGCTGCGGCCGGCCGATGACGCCCGCGGCCACCAGGTTGGCGTAGCTGTCGTAGCGCACCTGCACGATCTCGTTCGGCTGCGAGCTGGCGCGCTCGAAGGTGGTCTGCGTCGTCGGCGAGTATTCGCGCTCGCCGTGGCCGGTGCCGAGCTTTTCCGCTTTGGCCAGCGACTCGCGGTCGCGCATCGCCGGCGGCGCGGCCGGCGCGGCCGCAGAGCGCTCGCTCGCGGCGTCCGCGGCGGTGCCGGCGCCCTGAGCGCGGCGCTCGGGCTCCTGGAGGGTGGGGCCGTCGAGCCGTCCGCTCGCCACCGGCGGCTGCGACTCGAACGGCCGCTGCGCCGGCTGGACGACGCGCTCGCGGAAGATCGCGGCGCCGATCACGCCGACGTTGTCCGGCCGGTCGGTGCGGGCGGCGTAGGAGTCGGGCAGGGCGGTGAAGTAGAACGCCGCCGCCTCGGAATAGCTCTTGCGCCAGCCGGTGATCTCGGCCGAGGCCCAGGGCCCGAGCACGTAGCCGGTTTGCCCGGTGGCCGCGGTCTCGCCGCTGACGACGTTGACCCCGTCCACCGAAAGCACCACCAGCACCCGGCCGCCGGTGCGGTTGCTGAGGCGCAGCGCGTAGCGATCGCCGGGACGGCCGGCGACCCAGCTCGTGCCGCGATGCCGCCAGGTCGAGAGCACGTCGCCGCGGCTGCGGTCGACGACCTGCAGGTCGACCAGGTTGCCGGTGGCATGGGCGGGCAGGGCGGTGCAGGCGCTGGTGGCCGCGACCGCGAGCAGGGTGAGCAAGAGGCGCCGGGTGGGCATGTCGATCTCCGTGATCGGAAGTGGGGACATGCGTTGAACGGCCGGCGCCGCCGAACGGGGTGAAACGCGGCGCCGAGCGGCGCCTCTCGTCGCCGGCGCTGATTCAGCGGCGGGCCGAGGCCGCCGAGGCCGCCGCCAGGGTGGCTGCGAGCCGGTCGATGGCAACCGGCTTGGTCAGGTGCTCCTGGAAGCCGGCGGCCCGGGTGGTGTCGCGGTCGTGCTGCTGGCCGTAGCCGGTGAGCGCCGCCACGTAGACCGTCTCGCCGAAGATCGCGCGCAGCATCGGCAGCAGGCTGATGCCGTCGCCGTCCGGCATGTTGATGTCGAGGAAGACGACGTCGGGGCGGAAGGTCTGCACCGTGTCGAGCGCCGCGCGGGCGCCGTAGGCGGCGCGCGACTCGTGGCCGAGGGCGCCGAGGAGCGAGGTCAGCATGTCGGCCGCGTCCCGGTTGTCGTCGACCACCAGCACCTGCAGTGCCGCCCCGGCATCCTTGGCGCTGGCGCTCGCTGCGGGCTCCGCCGCCGGCGCGGTGGCGGCGCCGGCGCCCGGCAGGCGGATCCGGAACGTGCTGCCGTGGCCGACGCCGAGGCTTTCGACGCTGAGCTGTCCGCCGTGCTGCTCGACCAGCGCCCGGGCCAGCGACAGGCCGATGCCCAGGCCCGGATCGTTCATGCCGGTGGCCGGGCGCTCCTGGGTGAAGAGGTCGAAGATGCGTTCCTGCGCCTCGGGCGCCACGCCGCGCCCGTTGTCCTTCACCGAGGTGACGACGATGCCGTCGACGACCGCGACCTTGAGCTCGATGCGGCCCCTGTCCGGCGTGTACTTGGCGGCGTTGGTCAGGAGGTTGAGCAGGGCCTGGGTCAGCCGGGTCGGGTCGCCGCGCAGGGGAATCGCCGCGGCCGGCACATCGATGACGAGCTCGTGGCCGTGGCGATCGATGGCGTCGCGGGCCGATTCGACGCTGAGCCCGATGACCTGGCGATAGTCGATGAGCTCGTCGCGCAGCCAGATCTTGCCGGTGGCGATCCGGCCGACATCGAGCAGGTCGTCGACGAGGTGGGTGAGCTGGCCGAGCTGCCGGTCGATGATGCTGGTGGCCTGCAGCCGCGACGCCTCGGTCAGGCCGGGCTCCTGCATCAGCGAGACCGCGTTCCTGATCGGCGCCAGCGGGTTGCGCAGCTCGTGGGCGAGCGTGGCGATGAACTCCTGCATCCGCCGCCCGGCCTGCTCGACCTCGTCAATGCGGCGCTGCTCGCTCAGGTCCCGGGTGACCTTGGCGAAGCCGCGCAGCAGGCCTTCGCCGTCGTGCATCGGTGTCAGCACCGCGTTGGCCCAGAAGACGCTGCCGTCCTTGCGCACCCGCCAGCCGGCGCTCTCGGCGCGGCCCTGGGTGCGGGCGAGGTTCAGCTCGGCCTGCGGCTTGCCTTCGAGGAGGTCCTGGGCGGTGAAGAACATCCGGAAGTTCTTCCCCAGCACCTCGCTCGCGGCGTAGCCCTTGATCGCCTCGGCGCCGCTGTTCCAGGTGAGGATCGTGCCCTCGGGGTCGAGCATGAAGATCGCGTAGTCCTGCACCGATTCGAGCAGCAGCCGGAACTGCTGCTCGCTCTGCCGCAGGGCCTCCTCGCGCAGGCGCTTGTCGCTGAGGTCGCGCGTGACCTTGGCGTAGCCCTCGAGGCCGCCGTCCGGCCCGCGCAGGGCGGTGAGGACGACGCTGGCCCAGAAGGTGCTGCCGTCCTTGCGCACCCGCCAGCCTTCCTCCTCGTAGCGGCCGGTCTCGGCCGCCACCTCCAGCTCGTGCTGCGGCCAGTGCGCCGCGATCGCCTCGGGCGGATAGAAGATGTCGAACCGGCGGCCGATGATCTCCTCGGCGGTGTAGCCCTTGAGCCGTTCGGCGCCGGCGTTCCAGGTGAGGACCGTGCCGTCAGGGTCGAGCATGAAGATCGCGTAGTCGAGGACGCTTTCGACCAGCAGGCGGAAACGATGCTCCTGGAATTCGTCGTCGACGGGTGGAGGGGTCCGCATCCTTCGAGAATAGCGTTCCGGCTACAGACCTGCGCCCCAGCGGTATTGCCCGACCACGCCGACGGTGTCGAAGTCGGAGCCGGTGCGGGCGCTGACGCCGCTGCTGGCGTTGAACTTGATCGAGAAGTAGCGGTCGATCGGCACCGCCACGGTCAGGCCGAAGCGGCTGTTGCCGAGAGCGTCGTCCTTGCGCACGCCGTTGGCCGTGGTGCGCCCGCCGCTGTAGAAGGTGGATCCGAACGAGGCCCAGACGCCGCCGGGAAAGTTGTAGCTGACGTTGGCCTGGATCGAGTACAGCGGATCCTTCTCGACGGTCTGCTCGCCGAAGAAGTCGTGGTTGGTGGTGAAGAAGGTCACGCCGGCGGTGAGGTCGGCCGTGAATGATCCGAAGGACTTGGAGAACCCGATGTCGGGCTTCAGGCTCCAGCGGTTCGTTCCGAGGTTGACCGCGCGGCTCGCGTCGTACTGGCCCACGGGCACGCCCACCTGCAAGCTGCCGCCGATGACGAGATCCGGCTCGAAGCCGCGGAACTCCTGCAAGTTGAGCGACGGGGCGCCGTAGAAGTTGACGGCGAGGCGAAGGCGCGGGTCGCCGAGGCCGCTGACGTCGCGCTGCACCGGCTGGCCGGCGAACAGGCCGGCTCCCGACAGGCCGGAGTAGGGCACGACGACGTCGACCTTCCCGGACCGGCCCCAGAAGTCGATCGAATGCAC
>DATCGH010000529.1:0-3016 GCA_036509055.1 Caldimonas sp. | reverse complement strand
GTTCAACAACGCCACCTCGGATCGCATCCTCGGCTTCCCGGACGTCTCCAAGGTCTGCATGCTGCAGAGCTACCACCAGAGCGCGGAGACCTTCGAGATCACGTTCAACAAGCCGAAGTACGAAGCCCTGCCGGTGAAGCTGAAGTCGATCATCGCCTACGCGGTGGAAGCGTCCTCGGCCGACATGTCCTGGAAGGCGATCGACCGCTACTCGAAGGACTACATCGAGCTGCAGACAAAGGACAACGTCAAGTTCTACAAGACGCCGGATAGCGTGCTCCAGGCCCAGCTGAAGCTGTGGGACGCGATTCTCGAGAAAAAGTCGGCCGAGAACCCCTTGTTCAAGGAGATCGTCGCCTCGCAGAAGGCCTTCGCCGAGCGAGCGGTCAAGTGGGACCAGGACACCTATGTCAGCCGTCGCATGGCCGTCAGCCACTTCTTCGGCGCCAAGGCGGGCGAGCCCAAGAAGGCTTGATCGTCGACTCAGCCTGAATCGTCGGCCATCCGGGCGCGCCCTGGATGGCTGTTTCATTTCGAGCGGCCCCTGATATGCAGAAACTGCTCCTGAGGATCGACAAGATCAGCACGTTCGTGGGCCAGGCGTTCTCCTGGCTGATCGTCGCGCTGACGTTCATGATCACGTGGGAGGTGTTCTCGCGCTACGCGCTGGACCATCCGCACTCCTGGGCCTTCGACGTGATGATCATCATGTACGGCACGCTGTTCATGATGGCCGGCGCCTACACGCTCGCGAAGTCCGGCCATGTCCGCGGCGACGTGCTCTACGGCTTCTTCCATCCGCGCACGCAGGCGACGATCGACCTGATCCTCTACATCCTTTTCTTCATCCCTGGCGTGTTCGCTCTGACCTATGCGGGCTACTTCTTCGCCGCCGAGTCGCTGGCGATACGCGAGACCTCGAACATCACTGCCGAGGGGCCGCCGATCTACCCGTTCAAGATGATCCTGCCGCTGGCCGGCATCTTCCTGCTCGCCCAGGGCATCGTCGAGATCATCCGCTGCGTGATCTGCATCCGGCAGGGTGCGTGGCCGTCGCGGGAGGAGGACGTCCAGGAAGTCGACGTCGACAAGCTCAAGGAAATGGTGCATGTGAAGGACGAGGACATCGCCCGGCTCGACGCCTTCGTCGCGCCGAAAGGGAGCTCGAAATGAAGATCCGCAAGGAGCTCTGGTTCGGCTTCACGCTGATGGCGATCATCCTCGCCGCGGTGCTGTTCTACACGCCGTGGGCGGGCTTCGTCGACGGCCACCTGAGCCACAACGACCTGGGCGCGCTCGGCCTGCTGATGCTGGCACTGATCGTCGTTGCCATCATGCTGGGCTTTCCCACCGCATTCACGCTCATGGGCATGGGCGTGTTCTTCGGCTGGCTCGCCTATCGGAGCGTCAACCCGGCGCTGGCCAACCAGCAGATCCTCGACCTGATGGTGCAGCGCGCCTATTCGGTCATGTCGAACGACGTGCTGATCGCGATCCCGCTGTTCGTCTTCATGGGCTACCTGGTCGAGCGGGCCAACCTCATCGAGAAGCTCTTCAGGAGCCTGCATCTGTCGCTGGCCCGGGTGCCGGGCGCGCTGGCGGTGGCGACGATCGTCACCTGCGCGATCTTCGCCACGGCCACCGGCATCGTTGGCGCGGTGGTCACGCTGATGGGCCTGCTGGCCTTGCCGGCGATGCTGCGCGCCGGCTACAGCGTGCAGCTCTCGGCCGGCGCGATCACGGCCGGCGGATGCCTCGGCATCCTGATTCCGCCGTCGGTGCTGCTGATCGTCTACGGCGCGACCGCCGGGGTGTCGGTCGTGAAGCTGTACGCGGGCGCGTTCTTCCCGGGGGTGATGCTGGCGGCGCTGTACGTGCTCTACGTCATCGTCGTTGCCAAGCTCAAGCCGCACCTCGCGCCCCCGCTCAGCGAAAGCGAGCGTCAGGTGCCGCTGCCGCCACTCTCCGAACAGCTCAGCGGCCGGCACCGCAACGCGCTGGCGGGCCTGTTCGGCGCGCTCCGCGACCCCGTCCCCGGTCTCGCCAAGGGATCGGTATTCGGACAGCTGCTCGTGACGCTGCTGCCGGCGATCTCGATCACGGTGCTGCTCGTCCTGATGTACGGCGGCGCCACCGCGCCGCCGGTCGCCGTCGACACATCGGGGCTGGTGCAGGCCGGCGGCGGCATCGTCGCCGAAGAGACGGCGGCACCGATGTCGGGACTGCAGGAGCCGCCTGGCGAGGGCGCCGACAGCGGTGGACTCAAGGAGCCCGAGCCGGAAGGTGCCGCTTCGGCCGCAGCGGCCGCGACGCCGGCGCCGAAAGCGGAGGCGGCCACGCCGCCATCGGCCACGGCCTCCGCGACGCCTGCCCGGCCGCGCGTACCGGCACCGACCTGGTTCTGGATCACCTTCGCCATCGGCGTCGGCAGCCTCGTGCTCATCAGCTGGATGATGAACTGGCAGCGTCTCGAGATCTTCAAGATGCTGCTGACCTCGTTCTTTCCGCTGGCGGTGATGATCATCGCCGTGCTCGGCTCGATCGTCTTCGGCCTGGCGACGCCGACCGAGGCGGCTGCAGTCGGCGGTTTCGGCGGCGTGGTCCTGGCGGGCGTGTACCGCTATATCGCCGCCCGGCAAACCCCGGGCGGGCATCCGATCCGCAAGACCCTGGTCGACCTCGGCGGGATCATCAAGGAGTCGTCGTTCCTGACCGCCAAGACCAGCGCGATGGTGTGCTGGCTGTTCGTCGGCTCGTCGATCTTCTCGGCTTCGTTCGCGCTGCTCGGCGGCCAGGAAATCATCGAGCGCTGGGTGCTCTCGCTGGGCCTGACCACGGTCCAGTTCATGATCCTGTCGCAGTTCATCATCTTCATCCTCGGCTGGCCGCTCGAGTGGACCGAGATCATCGTCATCTTCATGCCGATCTTCATTCCGCTGCTCGCCAAGTTCGGGGTCGATCCGCTGTTCTTCGGTCTGCTGGTGGCGCTGAACCTGCAGACGGCCTTCCTCTCGCC
>DATCGH010000528.1:0-7956 GCA_036509055.1 Caldimonas sp. | reverse complement strand
GCGCCGCTGCGCCAGCGCCTTGATGCCCTCGTAGGCCTGCCGGTTCGCTTCGGCGAGCGCTTCCATGTCCTTGCGTTGCGACTCGACGATCGCCGCCATGTCGACGCCGGGCAGCTTCAGCCTGCCCACGAGCTTGCGGAGATCGTCAAACGAGGGCAGCGCCAACGATGGCTTCGCGCTCGCGCGGGCCGTCTTGCCGGTCGTCTTGACCGTCGCCTTGCGGACTGTCTTGGTCGCCGTCTTCTTCGCCGTCTTTCGAGCTGTCGTCGCCATGTCTTCTCCTCCGTGGTGGTTGGTCCTGAATCTGCGCCGCGGCGCGGCGCTCTACGCACGTACCGCCTTCCCGGCCTTGGCCGATGGCGAACGCTTGGTCGACGCCGGCGCGGAACGCGCCGGCTTGCGTGCCGCAGGCGGGGCTGCCGCCGGCGCACGCGCAGGGGAAGCTCGGCGAGCGCTGCTCTTCGGCGCTGCGCGTTCGCGCGCCGGCGCCGCTGCCGGCGCCTTGCGGCCGCGTGAAGGCGAGCCGGAGCGCGACGCAGCGGCCTTGCTCGCCCTGCTGCCGATCACCGCACTGTGCAGCTCCGCCAGCGACTCGTCGAGATAGTCGGCGAGCTTGTGCAGATCGGGAACGGTCCTGCGGCAGGCGGTCAGCCCGAAGTCGAGCGAGCCGCAGTAGCTCTGCACGGTGAGGTTGAGCGCCATCCCGTGGGTGGGGATCGACACCGGATAGAGCGTGAGGACGCGCGCGCCGGCGACGTAGAGCGGCACCTGCGGGCCCGGCACGTTCGAGACGACGACATTGGCGGCCGGCGGCAGGCGGTCGGCGAGGTGCGAACGCCCCCACAGCTCCATCGCCCCGTGCAGCACGACCGGCGCGCCGAAGATCGAGAAGTCGCGCGGCGTCACGTCCTTGACCTTGCCGCTCAGTTCCTTGGCTCCGAGCGACGACGCCTGGATCGCCTTCAGCCGCTCCACCGGCTCCTTGACGTCGGTCGCCAGGCTGCACAGCATGACCGACACCTGGTTGGTCGACGCGGTGTCGCCGGGTGCGCGCAGCGACACCGGCACGAACGCCACCAGCGGCTCCTTGGGCAAGCCGTGCTTCTCGAGCAGATAACGGCGCAGCGCGCCCGCGCAGATCGCCATGACGATGTCGTTGAGCTTGGTGCCGGTCTCCTTGGCGACCGCCTTCGCGTCTGCGAGCGAGAGCGAGCGCATCGTGAACGCACGTTGGCTCGTGATCGTCGCGTTGAGCATCGTCCTGGGAGCGACGAGGTTCGGCAGACCGTTGGCGGGCGAGCGCACGACGTTGCGGGCCACCGGCGCGACGACGCTGGCGATCGCCTTCAGCACGTCCGGGATCCTTTGCAGCGCGCTCAGCTCCTGGCTGAGCATGTTCCTGAACGCCGAGCCGAGGAGCGCGAGCGCGTCGGGCTGGCCCTCCGGATTCGCGCTCGGCGCCGGCGCCGGCTCGATCTGCCGGCCGGCCGGGCTGGTGTCGTACATCATGTTGGTGAGCGCCATGCCGGCGCCGCCGTCGACCGCGGCGTGGTGGATCTTGGTGTAGATCGCGTGGCGGCCGTCGCCGAGGCCGTCGATGACGTAGAACTCCCAGAGCGGCCGGCTGCGGTCGAGGAAATTCGAATGCAGCCGTCCGACCAGCTCCTCGAGCTGCTCCATGGTCCCGGGCTCGGGCAAGCCGAGGTGGCGGACGTGGTAGTCGATGTCGAGCTCGTCGTCGTCGAGCCAGATCGGATGATCAATGTCCCAGGGCACCGGGACGATCTTCTTCTTGAGCACCGGGAACAGGTGCAGTCGCGCGGCGATCTGGCGCTTGTAGTGCTCGTAGAAGTTGCCCTTGAATCCGCGCGGCAGCTCGACGATCGAAAGGCCCGCGACGTGCATCGGCGTCTGCGGCGTTTCCATGTAGAGGAAACTCGCGTCCATTCCGCTGAGTGGTTTCATCGTCGCCTCGCGTTGCCGGCTGACTTCGTTCGCTGGGCAGTCACCCGCCGGTTGCCCAGCCGGCCGGTCCCGGGACGGCCTCGCCACGGCGCGGATCGGGGTAGATCAGGCTCCTGAGGCCGCTGCGATCGAAGGGCTTCCATTGCCCCTCGGGCTGCGCCAGCCGATCGGCAATCGCATACAGCACCGTCGGGTTGTGCCCGAGCCCGCAGTGGCTGCCCTCGACCTCGATGCTCTCTGCACCCGGACCTTCGCGCTCGAGGCAACCCTGCCAGGCAACGATCCCGTCGGTGCGGCTGAAGATCGCGGTCGCCGGCACCGGGGGCGGCGTCTTCATCCGCTCGCGCCCGGGCCAGTCCTCGGCCTTGCGGTTGCTGGCGCGTTCATACAGTCGCCACGCGTTGCTCGCCCGCGGCGCGCCGGCGAACGGGCTGCCGAGCGTGATCACGCAGCGCACGTGGTCGGGCTCGCGGCGCGCCATCTCGCGCGCAAAGACGCCGCCCAGGCTCCAGCCGACGAGACTGACCTTGCGCCCCGAGTCCCGAAACAGGGTCGCGAGCCGGTCCTGCATCTTGTCCTCGGCGCCGGGGCGCGGGCCGTGGTTGGGGCCGAGCTCCCAGCCGTTCGCGTCCCAACCCTGGTCGTTGAGGAACCGTCGCAGCGGCCGCGTCGACGTGTCGTTCGCCGCCAGACCCGGCAACACGAGCACCGCGTGGCCGTCGCCCCGTGGCGCCATGCGCAGCAGCGGATAGGACGCGAAGAACGCGCCCAGCTCCCAGATCGCGCGCAGCTCGAGGAGCAGCAACTCACGCGACGGCGGCGCAGTGGGGTCGGTGGCTCGTCGCAAGGGCAACTCCAAGTGGGGTGGAAATCAGACCGCGTAGGCGCCGATGACGTCGATGATGCGCCTCCGGAGTGAGCTTCGTTTGCTCTAGCGCAAATCGGCGAGGCCTTCTTTCTGATCGTTCGGCGTCGCGCTCACGAGGCGTTGGGGGGCGCGGCGGCTCAGACTTCGAGCCACTCCTTGCGGATCTCGGCGTTGCCGAGGAGCGCCGCCGGCGTCCCTTCGAAGACGATCGAGCCGTGACCCATGACATAGCAACGCTGCGAGATCTGCATCGCGATGGTCAGCTTCTGCTCGACCAGAAGCACCGATACGCCGCGGCTCTTCAGCGTGTTGAGGTACTCGGCGACGAGCTCGACGATCTGGGGCGCCAGGCCCTCGGTCGGCTCGTCGATCATGATCAGGTCCGGGTCGCCCATCAGCGTGCGGCAGAGCGTCAGCATCTGCTGCTCGCCGCCCGAGAGGACGCCGGCCTCGGTGTGCTCCCGCTCCTTCAGGCGCGGAAACATCCGGTACATGTCGGCGAAACTCCAGCGCGGAGATTTCCCCTCGCGCTTCTCGCCGAGCTGCAGGTTTTGATGCACCGTCAGCTTGGGAAAGATGTCGCGGTTCTCGGGGACGTAGCCGATGCCTCGGTGGGCGATGTCGAAGGTGCGCTGGCCGAGGATCTCGTCGCCGCGCAAACGGATCGACCCCTCGCCGCGCACCAGGCCCATGATCGTCTTGACCGTGGTCGAGCGGCCCGAGCCGTTGCGGCCGAGCAGGGCGACGATCTCGCCCTCGCCCACTTTCATGTCGACGCCGTGCAGGATGTGGCTCTTGCCGTAGTAGGCGTGCAGGTCTGTCAGCTGCAGCATGATCTGCTCCGTGCTCAGGCGTGCGCCGGGTGATCGCCGTGCACCGACCCGAGGTAGGCCTCCTGCACCCGTTTGTCGGCGCGCACCGCATCGGGAACGTCGAACGCCATCACCTCGCCGTAGACGAGCACCGCGATCTTGTCGGCCAGGCCGAACACGACGCCCATGTCGTGCTCGACCGTGAGCAGGGTCTTGCCGACCGTGACCTCGCGGATCAGCTCGACGAAGCGCCCGGTCTCGCTCTTGCTCATGCCGGCGGTCGGCTCGTCGAGCAGGATGACCTCGGCGCCGCCGGCGATCGTGATGCCGATCTCGAGCGCACGCTGCTCGGCGTAGGTCAGGTTCATCGCCAGCGTGTCGTGCTTCCTCTCCAGGCGGATCATCCGGGTCAGCTCTTCGGCGCGCTCGTTGGCGTCGCGCAGATCGGCCAGGAACTTCCAGAACGCATAGCGGTACCCCATCGACCAGAGCAGTCCGCAGCGCAGGTTCTCGAACACCGACAGGTGGCCGAAGATGTTGGTGATCTGGAAGCTCCGCGCCAGGCCGCGACGGTTGATCTCGTAGGGCGTCAGCCCGTCGACGCGCTTGCCGTTGAGCAGGATCTCGCCGCTCGTCGGGGCGAAGCGGCCGCTGATGAGATTGAAGAGCGTCGACTTGCCGGCGCCGTTCGGGCCGATGATCGCGACCCGCTCGCCCGGCGCCACCGCCAGGTCGCAGCCGCGGATGATCTCGGTCTTGCCGAAGGACTTGCGCAGCGCCTTGAGCTCGACCGCGGGGGCAGCGGCCGTGCTCATGGCGCCCCCAGGCTGGCCTCGCGCACCGCCGCCTTGCCGCCCAGCGGCATCTCCGCGTCGGGCTCCTTGAAGACCATCGCAGCCTCGATCTCGCCCTGGACCCGGCCCCACTCGCGCGCGAAGCGGCGCCGCACCGCCTCGAACATCGCGCCGCCGACGACGGCGACCGCGAGCGCACCGAGCCAGCTCGCGATCGACTGGGTGTCCAGCATCAGGCCGAGATAGCGCAAGGTCGAGCCCGACGCCGACTCGAGCTGCAGGTGATAGACGAGCTCGATCAGCGCCGCGACGCCAGCGAACAGCACCAGCGCCGTCGCGGTGAGCGCCGCGTACCAGCCCCAGAGCTGATGGAGCTTGCGGTGCGCGGCGACGCGCACGTTCATCATGATCAGGCTGGCGATGCCGCCGGGCGCGTACATCACCATGAAGAGGAAGATCAGGCCGAGGTAGAGGATCCAGGCCTTGGTGACCTCGGACAGCAATACCGACGCCAGGACCAGAAGGACGGCGCCGATCATCGGCCCGAAGAAGAAGGTCGCGCCGCCAAGGAAGGTGAAGAACAGGTAGCCGCCCGAGCGCGCCGCGCTGAGACTGTCGGAGGCATTCACGATCTCGAAATTGATCGCCGCCAGCGCGCCGCCGATGCCGGCGAAGAACCCGGCGATCATGAATCCGAAGTAGCGCACCCGCTGGGTGTTGTAGCCGATGAACTCGACCCGCTCCGGGTTGTCGCGGACGGCGTTGAGCATGCGCCCGAGCGGCGTCTTGGTGAACGCGAACATCAGCACGGTCGAGATGAAGCAGTAGACCACGATCAGGTAGTACACCTGCATCTGGGTTCCGAACGTCAACCCGAGGAAGCCGCCGCCGTAGACGCGATTGGTCGTGACGCCGCCTTCGCCGCCGAAGAAGCTGGGAAACATCAGCGACATGGCGGCGACGAGCTCGCCGATGCCGAGCGTGATCATTGCGAAGGTCGTGCCCGACTTCTTGGTGGTGACGTAGCCGAGCAGCATCGCGAAGAACAGGCCGCTGAGGCCGCCGACGAGCGGGATCACGACGATCGGCAGCGGTAGCGTGCCCTTGGTCGCCAGGTTCATCGCATGGATCGCGAGGAACGAGCCGAGCCCGCTGTAGACCGCGTGGCCGAAGCTCAGCATGCCGCCCTGGCCGAGCAGGATGTTGTAGCTGAGGCAGATGATGACCAGATAGCCCATCTGCGAGAGCATCGTCAGTGCCAGACTGCTGCGAAAGATCCAGGGCAGCACCGCCAGCAGGACGGCGAAGCCGATCCAGATGCCGAACCGGCCGAAGCGCGGGCGGGAAACGGAACGCGCCATGTCAATTTTCCCGCTTGCCGAGGAGGCCCCTGGGCCGGAAGATGAGCATCAGCACGAGCAGCAGGAACGGCAGGATCGGCGCCACCTGGGCGACGCTGAGCTCGAGGAGCTCGTGGCCGAAGGTCTGCGGCCCGACCGGAACGCCGACCGCCTGCAGGCCCGACGCGAGCGACTGGTCGATCGACACCGCGAAGGTCTGGAGCACGCCGATCAGCAGCGACGCCAGGAAGGCGCCGGCGAGTGAGCCCATACCGCCGACGACGACCACGACGAAGACGATCGAGCCGACCGCGCCGGCCATGGCGGGCTCGGTGACATAGGTGTTGCCACCGATCACCCCGGCCAGCGCCGCCAGGGCGGAGCCGCCGCCGAACACGAGCATGAAGACGCGGGGAACGTTGTGGCCGAGCGACTCGACCGTCTCCGGGTGGGTGAGCGCGGCCTGGATGACGAGGCCGATGCGGGTGCGGGTCAGCAGCAGCCACACCGCGAGCAGCATCAGCAGGGCGGTCAGCATGATGAACGAGCGTGACTTCGGGAACTGCGTCCCGAACAGGGTGAAGAGCGGGCCCTGCAGCTGCGCCGGCAGACCGTAGGGCACGGTCGCGCGTCCCCAGACGAGCTGCACCACCTCGAGGATCACGTACGAGAGGCCGAAGGTCACCAGGAGCTCGGGCACATGGCCGAACTTGTGTACTTTGCGCAGGCTGTACTTCTCGAACAGGGCGCCGATCAGCGCCACCAGCAAGGGGGCGATGACCAGCGCCGGCCAGAAGCCGATCACGCCGGAGATGCTGTAGGCCAAATAGGCGCCCAGCATGTAGAAGCTGGTGTGCGCGAAGTTGAGCACGCCCATCATGCTGAAGATCAGGGTCAGCCCCGAACTCAGCATGAAGAGCAGCAGCCCGTAACTGAGGCCGTTGAGCAGTGAGATGACGAAGAATTCCACGTTCTCGTGCCTGCAGCAGTCTCAGATCGGGCGTAGCCAAGGTAGGGAGCGACTCGCGTCGCTCCCCAAGGTGGCGATTCAGACCGTCAGGGTGCCGGACGCTTCATGTCGCACGAGGTCGGCGTGCTCGCGATGTAGGGCTCGAGGTACTTGACCGGCGCGAAGGTGAAGCCGGTGTTCTCGACGCTGTAGTTGTTCTTCGCGTCGACCTTCTGCCATTTCGAGATCCACAGGCCCTGCTGCATCTGGTGGTCGGTCTTGCGGATCTGGCTGTCGCCGTTGAAGCCCTTGAAGCTGAGTCCCTCCATCGCGCTCGCGACCTTCATCGGATCGGTCGACTTGGCCTTGGCCATCGCCTCGCCGAGCAGGACGATCGCGTTGTAGATCGAGAAGGTGTACATGTCGTCGTTGAACTTCTTCTTGTAGGCATCGACGATCTGACGAACCTCGCCGCTGTAGTTCGAGTGGTTGTAGGCGATCTGGTAGACCTCGAGATCGCCGCCCGCGGCCAGGGCCGTGGGCGTCCCCGAGACGCCGGCGTAGTAGGCGAAGATCGGCACCTTCAGGCCGGAATCGTTCAGGGCCTTGATCAGGAGCGTCATGTCCTGGCCCCAGTTGCCGGTGACGATCGCGTCGGCGCCCGACTGCTTGATCTTCGCGACATAGGGCGCGAAGTCCTTGACCTGGCCGAGCGGATGCAGGTCGTCGCCGACGATCTTGGCGTCGGGACGGTTGCGCGTCAGGCCTTCCTTGAAGAACTTGGAGACCTGCTGGCCGTGCGAGTAGTTCTGGTTGATCAGGAAGACGCTCTTGACCTTGGGCTGCTCCTTCATGAAGGAGGTCAGCGCCTCCATCTTCATGGAGGTGTCCGCGTCCAGGCGGAAGTGCCAGTAGTCGCACTTCTCGTTGGTCATCGCCGGATCGACCGCCGCGTAGTTGAGATAGACGAGTTCCTTGCCGGGGTTGCGCTCGTTGTGCTTGGCCACCGCGTCGAGGATGGCCAGGCCGGCGCCGGAGCCGTTGCCCTGCGTGACGTAGCGGAAGCCCTGGTCGATGGCGGCCTTGAGGGTGTTCAGGCTTTCCTGGGGCGAACCCTTGTTGTCGAAGCCCACGACCTCGAACTTCACGCCTGCCGAATTCTTGTTGCCCGAATAGCGCTCGGCGATGAACTGCCAGCTTTTGAGCTGGTTCTGCCCGACGTTGGCGA
>DATCGH010000527.1:0-2795 GCA_036509055.1 Caldimonas sp. | reverse complement strand
AGCTGCGTCGCCATCGCGGGCCTTTCAGGCAATCCGATCCTGCCAGGCGACGAGCCGGCGCGTCGCGAAGCGAAGCGCCAGGTCCATTGCCAGGGCGATCAGGCCGATGCAGATGATGCCGACGTAGATGGTGTCGAGCTGGAAGAACGACGACGCGTTCTGGATCAGCGCGCCCAGGCCCTGCTGCGCGGCGATCAGCTCGGAGGCGACCAGCGTCGCCCAGGCGACGCCGAGCGCGACCCGCACCGCCGTCAGGATGTGCGGCACGGCGAGCGGCACGATCACCTTGGCGAAGATCTCGGCGTCGTTCGCGCCGAGCGTGCGCGAGACCTTGACGTAGATCGGGCTGATCTGGCCGATGCCCTCGACCATGACGATGACGCCGGCGAAGAACGACGCGTAGAAGAGGATCGCGACCTTCGCCGTCTCGCCGATGCCGAAGTAGACGATCACGAGCGGGATCAGGGCGATCGGCGGCAGGGCGCGAAAGAAGTTGATCAGCGGGTCGAGGAAGCGGCGCACGCCCGGGTACCAGCCGATCGCGAAGCCGACCGGCACCGCCGCCAGCACGCCGAGGAAGACGCCGACGAAGACGCGCTGGGTCGACATCCAGACGTCCATGCCGAGCCGCTCGCGCGAGAGCTCGAGGAACTTCACGAACACCGCGTGCGGCGCCGGCACCAGCGCCGGATTGATGAGGCCGCTGGCGCGCACCGCGTACCAGAGCGCGAGCAGGGCCAGCCACGGCGCCGCGAGCATCGCGATCCGCACGGCGGGGCTCTGCGCTTGCGGCTTCACGAGGGCAAACGTACCATAGACCATCCCTTTATACCGAGGTTCGATGGGCAGCGACAACCGGGAAAGCCCCGCGCCGCCGGCGCTCGCGCGGGTAGAAGCGCACGTGTTGCGCTGGCCGGTGAAGGTGCCGGTGCGAACCTCCTTCGGCACGATGCACGACCGGCCCGCGGTGCTGGTGCGGGTCGAGGATGCGGAGGGCGCGCACGGCTGGGGCGAGGCCTGGTGCAACTTCCCCTCCTGCGGCGCCGAGCACCGTGCCCGCCTGATCGAGAGCGTGCTGGCACCGCTCCTGGTCGGTCGCGCCTTCGCCTCGCCCGAGGCGGCGTTCGCGGAGATGAGCGCGAAGACCGCGGTGCTTGCGATCCAGTCGGGCGAGCCGGGCCCGATCGCCCAGGCGATCGCCGGCATCGACATCGCCCTGCACGACCTGGCGGCGCGGCGGCGCGGCCTGCCGCTCTGGCGCCACCTGGCGCGCGCCGGCGGCGAAGGCGGCGGCAAGGCCGGGGTGCCGGTCTACGCCAGCGGCATCAACCCCGGGCGGCCGGGCGACACGGTCGCGGCGCTGCGCGCTGCCGGCTACACCGCATTCAAGCTCAAGGTCGGCTTCGGCGCCGAGCGCGACGTCGCCAACCTCGCCGAGGTGCGCGCCGCCGCGGGCGAGGGCGCCGCCGTCATGGTCGACGCCAACCAGGCCTGGGACCTGGCCACCGCCATGGCGATGGCGACCCGGCTCGCACCCTCGGCGCCGGCCTGGCTCGAGGAGCCGCTCCGCGCCGACCGGCCTCTGGCCGAGTGGCAGCGCCTCGCGGCCGCGTCGCCGATTCCGCTCGCCGCCGGCGAGAACGCGATCGGCGAGGCGGTCTTCGCCGAGCTCGTCGCCTCGCGCGCCGTCGCCGTGGTCCAGCCCGATCTCGCCAAGTGGGGCGGGATCTCGGGCGTGGCCGCGGTCGTCGACCGCATCGCCGCGGCCGGCCTGCGCTATTGCCCGCACTACCTCGGCGGCGGCATCGGCCTGCTCGCCTCGGCCCACCTGCTCGCCGCACGCGGCGACGCCGACGGCTGGCTCGAGGTCGATGCCAACGAGAACCCGCTGCGCACCCGGCTCTGCCCGCCGCTGGCGACGCTGGCCAATGGCCGGATCGCGCTGGCGGAGGCGCCCGGATTGGGTCTCGAGCCCGACCTCGCCGGCCTGCGCGCGCTTTGCGCCTGAGAACCGCGCGCGCGCCGCGCGGCGGCCGGCCTGGAGCCTGAAAGCCCGTCATGGCTTGCTGCTTGCCATGCAAGCGCATCTCCACGACCGGACCCGCGACCATGGACTCGATCAACGCCAACCAGCCCGAAGACAACCGCGAGGACCTGAGCGGCAGCCCTGCGGTCGAACGGATCCGCGAGGTGGTGAAGAAGTCGGCAAGCTGCTTCTTCTGCACGGCCGTCAGCCGCGGCAGCGGCGCCGCCCGGCCGATGAGCGTGCAGAAGGTCGACGACGACGGCAACCTCTGGTTCCTGAGCGCCGCCGACAGCCACACGAACCTGGAGCTGGCCGACAACCCCGCCGTCCGCCTGTTCTTCCAGGCCGCCGAGCATGCCGGCTTCCTGACTCTCACCGGCCGTGCCTCGGTCTCGCAGGACAAGCGCAGGATCAAGGAGCTCTGGGAGCCGGTGCTGAAGACCTGGTTTACCGAAGGCGAGGACGATCCGCGCATCACCGTCGTCAAGGTCGAGCCCGAGGGCGGGTACTACTGGGACAACAAGCACGGCAGCGTTGTCGCCGGCATCAAGATGCTGGTCGGTGCGGCCGTCGGCAAGACGCTCGACGACTCGATCGAGGGCCGGCTCGCGTTCTAGCCGCCAGCGCAGGCGATGATCGGGGGCATGGAGCGACGTCCCCCCGACCCGTTCCCCGGCCGCCGCGGGCTCGGGCTCGCCGCCGTGCTCGCCGGCGCCTGGCTGGCCGCCGGGGCTGCCGAAGAGGCCGGCCCGGCCGCGGCCGCCGCATC
>DATCGH010000526.1:0-6662 GCA_036509055.1 Caldimonas sp. | reverse complement strand
GCGGCGACGTCGCGCACGTCGGCGGTGTAGACGGCGAAGCGGCCGGCATCGATGCCGGCGCCCTCGGCCCAGCGCCGGACCTCGTCGCTCCGCCGTGCGACCAGGGCCAGCCGATAGCCGGCGCCATGGAAACGCAGCGCCAGCGCCTGGCCGAGGCCGCTCGAGGCGCCGGTGATGAAGACCAGCGGGCCGCCGTTCATCCGCCGCGCTTCTTAGGCGCGAAGGACGCGCTCGCCCGGCCCTTGAACTCGACGACGCGGGCCAGGTTGTCGTAGTTCATGCTCGCGGCGTGAACGATGTTCGTGCCCTGCGTCATGACCACCGGCAGGTGCGAGCGCACCTGCTCGACGTTGCGAAAGGCATGCAGGAACTCGCCGCGGAACTCGACCGCTTCCTCCTTGCCGTTGGCGGGCCGGTTGACCCGCGCGTCGCCGAGCAGCTGCACCTCGCTGCCGTCGCCGTTGGCGAGCGCGCGCCGGGACGTGGCCAGCGTCACCGTGCCGTTGTCGGCGATGGCGCGGATGCGCGCGGCGTCGATCTCGAGGGTGTCGTCGTCGGGGTAGTGGCGCAACGTGTCGCCCTCGATCTGGGTGCGCAGGGTGCCGTCGGCGGCGAAGCGCTGGATCACGAAGCCCGTCATCACGTAGTCGGGCTCGTGGCGCGGCGGGGCGGCGGCGCGCGGCGGCTCGAAGGTCGGGGCGTTGCGCACCAGCCACCAGGTGCCGGCCGCGAGCACCGCCATCATCGCCAGCGGCAGATAGGCGGAGACGAGATCGAAGAGACGCAGGTGCCAGGGTGCGGTCGGCACCACCGGCTCGGGGCCGGCGAAGGACAGGTCGACGGGATCGTCGTCGAGCCCGGAGGCCGGGACGTCGTCGTCAGCGAGTGCCATCGAGCGAGCGCAAGGGGCCGCGCAGCAGGCTCGCGTAGCGGCCCGCGGCCACGAGCAGGAGGTCGCAGAACTCTCGCGCCGCGCCGTAGCCGGCCGGCGCCGCGGTAACGTGATGCGCCGCCGCGCGGGCCTCGATGTGGGCGCCGGGCGGGGCGCAGGCGAACGCGGCGCGCTGCATCAGCGGCAGGTCGGGCCAGTCGTCGCCGATGACCGCGACCCGGCGCCAGTCGAAGCCCAGGCCGGCGAGCAGCGTTTCGCTCGCGGCGAGCTTGTCGGCCGCGCCGTAGGCGGCGTGCACCAGGCCGAGGTCGGCGACCCGGCGACGCACCGCCGGCGAGTCGCGGCCGGTGACGACGATCGGCACGATCCCGCCCTGGGCCAGCAGCTTCAGGCCGTGGCCGTCGAGCGTCGAGAACGCCTTGAAGGTCTCGCCCTGCTCGCCGACGTAGATCCGGCCATCGGTGAGGACGCCGTCGACATCGAAGATCGCCGCCGCGATCCCCTCGCCCGGGCCGCGCGCCGCGAGCAGCAGTTCGGGCGGGAATGTCAACGCCGGGCCGGGCGCCGGGCCGCTCCCAAGCCCGGCCGCGCCCCCTCGGGGGGCAGCGACCGCAGGAAGCGTCGGGGCTTCGTCCATTCAGATGACCTTCGCGCGCATCAGGTCGTTGGAGTTCAGCACCCCGGCGAGCCCGCCCTCGGCGTCGACGACGATCAGGCCGGTGATGCGGTGCTGCTCCATCAGGTCGGCCGCCTCCACCGCCAGCGCCTCCGCGCGGATCAGCCTGGGCCGGGCATGCATGACCTCGCTCGCCGTCAGGCCCCGCAGGTCCGCGCCGGTCTCGATCAGGCGACGCAGGTCGCCGTCGGTGAAGATCCCGGCGATGCCGCCGCCAGCGTCGGTGACGGCGGTGAAGCCGAAGCCCTTGCTCGTCATCTCGCGCAGCATCTCCGGCACGCGTGCGCCGATGTCGACCCGCGGCACCGCGCCGCCGCTGTGCATCAGGTCGGCGACGTGCATCAGGAGCTTGCGGCCGAGGCTGCCGCCCGGATGGGAACGTGCGAAGTCCTCCTCGCGAAAGCCGCGGGCATCGAGCAGGGCGACGGCGAGGGCGTCGCCGAGCGCCATCTGCGCGGTGGTGCTCGCCGTCGGCGCGAGGTTGAGCGGGCAGGCCTCCTGGTCGACCGCGCTCGAGACGACGACGTCGGCATGGCGCGCCAGGCTGCTGTCGGCGCCGCCCGTGATCGCCACCAGCTTCACGCCCAGCCGCTTGATCGCCGGCAGGATGGCGCCGATCTCGTCGCTCTCGCCGGAGTTGGAAATCGCCAGCACGATGTCGTCGGGGGTCACCATGCCGAGGTCGCCGTGGCTGGCCTCGGCCGGGTGGACGAAGAAGGCCGGCGTGCCGGTGGAGGCGAGCGTGGCCGCGACCTTGCGGCCGACGTGACCGCTCTTGCCCATGCCCATGACGACGACCCGGCCGCGACAGGCAAGCATCGCCTGCACCGCGGCGACGAAGCCCTCGCCTTGGCGCGCCTTCAGGCCCTGGAGTGCGCGGGCTTCGATGTCGAGCGTGCTCCGCGCGAGCTCGAGCACGCGTTTTGCGTCGAAGGCGGAAGGGGCTGACACCGGGGTGGTCGCGAAGGCGTCCAGTAGGATCGGCCGATTCTAGGGTTGGCCTCTCTCATCGCTCGCCACGCATGGCATCGTCGCTCGAACTGACTCTCCTCTATCTCGTGGCGGCCGTGGCCGGCGTCGTCCTCTGCCGCCTCTCGCGCCTGCCGCCGATCCTGGGTTACCTCGCCGTCGGCACCCTGATCGGCCCGCACGCGATGGCCATCTCCGGCAGCGATGCAGCCGGCGTCTCGCATCTGGCCGAGTTCGGCATCGTCTTCCTGATGTTCGTGATCGGCCTCGAGTTCAACCTGCCGAAGCTGCGCAGCATGAGGAAGCTGGTCTTCGGCCTCGGCCTGAGCCAGGTGGTGCTGACTATCCTGGCCGCGCTCGCCGGCCATGCGCTCCTGGCGTGGGCGATCGCGCTCGCCGGAAAACGCGGCCTGGGGCTCGACTGGCAGGGCGCGATCGCCCTCGGCAGTGCCCTGGCGATGAGCTCGACGGCGATCGTCGTCAAGCTCATGGCCGACCGGCTGGAGCTCGAGAGCGACTACGGCCGCCGCGTCATGGGCGTGCTCCTGTTCCAGGACCTGGCCGTGGTGCCCTTGCTGGTGCTGATCCCGGCCCTCGGCTCGTCGCCCGAAGTGCTGCTCGATGCGCTCGCGGTCGCGCTGGTCAAGGCGGGCGCCCTGCTGGCGGTGCTGCTGGTCGGCGGCAAGTGGGTGATGCGCTGGTGGCTGACGCTGGTGGTGCGGCGAAAGAGCGAGGAGCTGTTCGTCCTCAACCTGCTGCTGGTCACGCTCGGCCTGGCCTGGCTTACCCAGCTGGCCGGGCTCTCGCTGGCGCTCGGCGCCTTCGTCGCCGGCATGCTGATCGCCGAGACCGAATTCAAGCACCAGGTCGAGACCGACATCCGTCCCTTCCACGATGTTCTCCTCGGCCTGTTCTTCATGGCCGTCGGCATGAAACTGGATGTCGTCGCGGTGCTGGATCACTGGCTCTTGGTGCTGGCGATGACCGTGTTCCCGGTGCTGTTCAAGTTCGGACTCGTCACCGCGCTGGCCCGGCTCTGGGGCGCGGCGCCGGGCACCGCCATCCGCACCGGCCTCTACCTGGCGCAGGCGGGCGAGTTCGGCTTCGTCCTCCTGGCCCTGGCGACCGAGCACAAGCTCCTGCCGGCATCGCTGCAGGGCCCGGTGCTGGCGAGCATGGTGCTCTCGATGCTGCTGACGCCGATCATCTTCATGTACAGCAACCGGATCGTCATGCGCCTGGCGTCCAGCGACTGGCTGCTGCAATCGGTGGCGATGACGACGATCGCCAAGCGCACGATCAGCATCGAGTCGCACGTCATCATCTGCGGCTTCGGCCGCAGCGGCCAGAACCTGGCGCGATTGCTCGAGCTCGAGAAGATTCCCTACTTCGCCCTCGACCTCGATCCCGACCGGGTTCGCCAGGCGACGGCAGCGGGACAGAACGTGGCCTACGGCGACGCCGCCCGGCTGCAGAGCCTGGCGGCCGCAGGCATGACCCGGGCGAGCGCGTTGGTGATCAGCTACCAGGACACGCAATCGGCGCTGCGCATCCTGAACATCGTCCGCACTCACGCGCCCAAGCTGCCGGTGATCGTGCGCACGATCGACGACAGCGACATCGAGCGGCTGCGCTCCGCCGGCGCGACCGAGGTCGTGCCCGAGGCGATCGAAGGCTCGCTCATGCTCGCCAGCCATGCGCTGGCCCTGGTCGGCGTGCCGATGCGGCGCGTGCTGCGCCGGGTTCAGGACCAGCGCGACGCGCGCTACGGCCTGTTGCGCGGCTACTTCCACGGCGCCGACGACGACACCGCCGACGAGCTGCAGCATGCTCGGCTGCTGAGCGTGACCCTGCCGCCGCGAGGCGCCAGCCTCGGGCAGACGCTGGGCGAGCAGGCCCTGCCGCAGGCGGGCGTCAGCGTCGTCTCGGTCCGCCGCGCCTCGAGCGCGGTGCTCCAGCCCGAAGACGGGTTGCGCCTCGCCGCGGGCGACACGCTGGTGCTTTCCGGCCTGCCCGAGCCGCTGGCCCTGGCCGAGGAAAAGCTGCTTCGCTCGGGTTGAAAGCCGGGCCGATCCGGCGGCGAGGATCGCCGGCCGAAGCCCCTTCGGCTCAGGTCACCGGCGCTTGCCGGGTCACCATGGCGCGAAAGCGGATCGCCATCACGGCGCCGGCCGCGCGCAGCAATTCGAGGGCGAGCGCGGGCGAGCGCTGCGCCAGCTCTTCCATGCGCGGGCCGCGCAGGGCCCAGACCACGCACGGCGTCATGGCCTCGACGTTGGCGGTGCGCGGCGTGTCGCCGAACAGGCCCGGCTCGCCGACGACGGCGCCGGCACGCAGGATCGCGACCTTGTTGCTGCCCGGAGGGCCACCGGTGACGAACACCTGCATGCTGCCCTGGGAAATGAAGTACATCGAACGATCGGCATCGCCCTGCTTGATCAGCAGGTCGCCGGCCCGGATCTCGTAGCGCGCCAGATAGGGGGCGATGACGCGCCAGTTCTCGAGCGTCAGGCGGGCGCGGAACGCGTCTTCCGCGTTCAGCGTCTGCACCGCCCTGACCAGCTCGTCGATTTCCATCTGCGTAGCCTCCCAATGCCCGGCCGTCCCCAGAGGGTCGGTCCAGTGCCCAGTGGCCGATTATCGATGGTGCGCGCAGGCCAACAATGCCACTCGGTCACAGATCGCGGCGCCTTGGGGCGGCGCACCCCGCGGACGAGGGGCAAATGCGACTTACTTGCCGATACAAAAGCGACTGAAGATCGCACCCAGCAGGTCGTCGGCGGTGAAGGTGCCGGTGATCTCGCCGAGGGCATCGTGCGCCGCACGCAGCTCCTCGGCGACGAGCTCGAGCGCCTGGTCGCCGGCTTCGGCATGGGCCTCGGCGGCGTCGAGATGCATGCCGGCACGCTGCAAGGCATCGACATGGCGGGCGCGAGCGTGAAAGACGCCCTCGCCGGCGGCCTGCCAGCCGGCGCGGGCGAGCAGCGCCGCGCGCAAGCGGTCGAGGCCGGCGCCGGTGACGGCTGAAACGACGAGCGCGTCCTTGCCTTGCGCCGCGATCTGCCGCGGCGGAGCGGCATCGGCCTTGTTGAAGACCGCGAGGATGCGGTCGGCGGCGACCGCGGCCGCCAGCCGCTCGACGATGCGCGCCTCGCCGGCGTCGTAGGCAGCCTCGCCGATCCGCGTCAGGTCGCGCAGCCACACCACCGCGTCGGCCTCGCCGATCGCCGACCAGGAGCGGGCGACGCCGATCGCCTCGACCGCATCGCCGGCCTCGCGCAAGCCGGCGGTGTCGGTCACATGCACCGGCACGCCTTCGATCTGGATCGTCTCGCCGACCTTGTCGCGGGTGGTGCCGGGAATGTCGGTGACGATCGCCAGCTCCGCGCCGGCCAAAGCGTTGAGCAACGAGCTCTTGCCGACGTTCGGCTGGCCGGCGAGCACGACCCGCATGCCTTCGTTCAGCAGCGCGCCCTGGCGCGCCGTCGCCAGCACCGCGGCGATCTGCGCCTTCGCCTCGGCGAGCCGGCGGCGCGCGCCGGCGCGCTCGAGGAACTCGATCTCCTCCTCCGGAAAGTCGAGCGTCGCCTCGACCAGGAGGCGCAGCTCGACGATCTTCTCGGCGAGCAACCCGATCTCGCGCGAGAAGGCGCCATCGAGCGAGCGGGCCGCCGAGCGCGCCGCAGCTTCGGTGCTGGCGACGGCGCGCCAGGGCGCGCTGCTGAACGAAGGCATGCGGGTCGTGCTCGCCGGCCAGCCGAACGTCGGCAAGAGCTCGCTGCTCAACGCGCT
The DNA here is from genome assembly GCA_036509055.1 of Caldimonas sp. Lineage (GTDB taxonomy): Bacteria > Pseudomonadota > Gammaproteobacteria > Burkholderiales > Burkholderiaceae_C > Schlegelella_A. The sequence continues at coordinate 333 of DATCGH010000526.1, read as the reverse complement.
CGCCGGGGCGGAGCTCGCGATCGTCACCGACATTCCCGGCACCACGCGCGACAAGGTCGGCGAGACGATCCAGATCGAAGGCGTGCCGGTCCACGTGACCGACACCGCCGGGCTGCGCGAGTCGGGCGACGCGGTGGAGGCGATCGGCGTCGCCCGCTCCTGGTCGGCCATCGGCGAGGCCGACGCGGTGCTGTGGCTGCGCGACCTGACGCGTCTCGGCGAGCCGGACTACGACGCCGGCGAAGCGCGCATCGCCGAACGCCTGTCCGCCTCGGTTCGCCCGGAGCGGATCCTTGAGGTGTTCAACAAGGCCGACGCGGTGTCGAGCGAACA
>DATCGH010000525.1:0-4218 GCA_036509055.1 Caldimonas sp. | reverse complement strand
GACCAGGGCGCCGTCGGCCTTGAGCAGGCCGCGCACGCCGGTGAGGAGGCCCGCGTACAGAGCTTCGGCGTCGAGCTCGATGCGGCTCATTCGGTCCTCGCCAGGAACTGCTCGAGGATCAGCGCCGCGGCCGCGGCGTCGAGGTCGCGCGCGCCCTCGGCGCGTGCGGCGGTCGTGGTGTAGCGCTCGTCGACCTCGTGCACCGGCAGTCCGAAGCGCGCCTTCAGGCGGCGGCCGAAGCGGCGCGCCCGCTCGGTGTTGACGTGGATGGCGCCGTCGGGATGGAAGGGCACGCCGACGACCAGCGCCGCCGGCTGCCATTCGGCGATCAGCCGGGCGATGGCCTCGAACCGGGCCTCGCCCTGCGCGGCGACGGTGCAGAGCGGCGTCGCGCTGCGGGTCAGCGAATTGCCGCTCGCGACGCCGACCCGGGCCGCCCCGAAATCGAAAGCAAGAAAGGAGTGGACGGCGGAAGCAGAGGAGGCCAGGACAAGCCTCACCTAGGCAACCTTCGCGCTGCGCGCTGCGGTATTCGCCTTGGGAGCGGACCGGCGGCTCATGCGTGCCCCGCCGCCGAGCTGAGCATGCCGGCGTCGATGCCGAGCAGCGACAGCGCCTTGTCGTAGCGCTCGGCGACCGGGGTGTCGAAGATGATCCCGGGCTGGGCCTCGACGTTGATCCAGCCGTTGTTGCTGATCTCGTCTTCGAGCTGGCCCGCTGCCCAGCCGCTGTAGCCGAGCGTCACCAGCACCTTCTTCGGCCCGGCGCCGTTCGCCAGGGCCTCGAGCACGTCCTTGCTGGTGGTCATTTCCAGGCCGCCCTCGATCTTCAGCGACGAGTTGTAGCCGCTCTCGGCATCGGCGCCGGTCGGCTCGTGCAGGACGAAGCCGCGCTCGGTCTGCACCGGGCCGCCGAAGTAGACCGGCGCCTCGACCAGGTCTTCTCGCTCCAGCGACAGCTCGACCTTCTCGAACAGGTTCTTGAGGGTGATGTCGATCGGCTTGTTGATGACCAGGCCGAGCGCGCCCTTCTCGGTGTGCTCGCAAAGATAGACGACCGTGCCCGCGAAGGTGCCGTCGCCCATGCCCGGCATGGCGATCAGGAACTGATTCGTCAGGTTGATCTGCTGCGCCGCCATGAAAGTCATTTTATTCCGCGCCGGCCGCAAACAGGATGGGGGATAGGGGAAGCCCGGGCCTTTTCGGGATACTGCGGCCGATGGAGAAGTCGCTGGACACGGCCCTGGTCTGGCTTCGCCGCGACCTGCGCCTCGACGACCAGGCGGCGCTGTTCCATGCCCTCAAGGCCGCGCGCCGGGTGTGGTGCGCCTTCGTCTTCGACCGCGCCCTGCTCGATCCGCTGCCGCGCGCCGACCGGCGGGTGGAGTTCATTCTGCAGTGTGTCGAGGCACTCGACGCCACGCTGGCCGAGCTCGGCCGGCGCCACGACAACCACGGCGTCCGCCTGATCGTCCGCCAGGGCCAGGCCAGCGAGGAGATCGTCGCCCTGGCGAGCGCGCTCCATGTGCAGGCGGTCTACGCCAACCACGACGACGACCCCTACGCCCTGGCGCGCGACGCCGCCGTCCGCGGCGCCCTCGCCGGCCGCGGCGTCGCCCTGCACACCTCGAAGGACCACGTGGTGTTCGAGCGCGGCGAGATCCTCACCGGCAGCGGCACGCCCTACAGCGTGTTCACGCCCTACCGAACCGCCTGGCTGAAGAAGCTCGACGCGTTCTACCTCAAGGCCTATCCGGTCGAGCGCTATGCGGCCGGCCTGGCGCCGCTGCCGGTCGGGGTGGAGGCGGGACTCCCCACGCTGGCCGCGCTCGGCTTCGTCCGCACCAACCTGGAAAGCCTCAAGGTCCACGGCGGCAGTGCCGCCGCCGAGGTGCTGCTCGACGACTTCCTCGGCCGGATCGACGCCTACGACAGCGCCCGCGATTACCCCGCCGTCAAGGGCCCGAGCTATCTCGGCGTGCACCTGCGCTTCGGCACGATCTCGATCCGCCGGCTGGCGCGCGAAGCCGCCTCCCGGCCGGCGAGCGACGGCGCCCGGGTCTGGCTTTCGGAGCTGGTCTGGCGCGACTTCTACCAGCAGGTCCTGCATCACCTGCCGCATGTCGTCGGCCACAGCTGCAAGCCGGAGTACGACCGGGTCCGCTTCGAGCATGGGCGCCATGCCGACGAGCACTTCGCCGCCTGGTGCGAAGGCCGCACCGGCTATCCGCTGGTCGACGCGGCGATGGCGCAGATCAACCAGACCGGCTGGATGCACAACCGGCTGCGCATGGTCGCGGCCAGCTTCCTGGTGAAGGATCTGGGCATCGACTGGCGCCGCGGCGAGGCCTACTTCGCCGAGCACCTGATCGACTACGAGCTGGCGTCGAACAACGGCGGCTGGCAATGGGCGGCGTCGACCGGCTGCGATGCCCAGCCGTGGTTCCGGATCTTCAATCCGGTGACCCAGAGCCGCCGCTTCGATCCCCAGGGCCGCTTCATCCGCCGCTACCTGCCACAGCTCGCCCGCCTCGGCGACGAGCAGATCCATGCGCCCTGGGAGTCGGGACCGATCGAGCTCGAAGCGGCGGGCGTGGCCCTGGGCCACGACTACCCGCGGCCGATCGTCGATCACGCCGAGGCGCGGGAGAAGACGCTCGCCCGCTACGCGGTGGTGCGCCGGGCCTAGCGCCCGTCGACGCCGGGAAGGGCCTTCAGACCTCGGCCGCGGCGGCGGTGTAGCGGGCGATCAGGGCGAGCAGGTCCTCTTCCGAGTAGGGCTTGCCGAGGTAGTGGTCGACGCCGAGCTCGGTCGCGTGGTCCTTGTGCTTCTGGGCGATGCGCGAGGTGATCATGATCACCGGCAGGGCGCGCCAGCGGGCGTCGGCGCGGAGGTTGCGCACCAGGTCGAAGCCGTCCATGCGCGGCATCTCGATGTCGGAGAGCACCACCTGCGGCACTTCCTCGGCCAGCCGCTCCAGCGCATCGAGGCCGTCCTTGGCGAGGGTCACCCGGTAGCCCTCGCGCACCAGCAGGCGCTGCGTCACCCGGCGCACGGTGAGCGAATCGTCGACCACCAGCACCAGCGGCGCCGCCGGCGGCGCATGCGAAGCCAGCGGAGCCAACGGCTGGCCGGGGGCGACCCCGCCCCTCACCGCCGCCTGACTGGCCGCCCTCGCCTCGTCGCCGTAGAGGGTGGCGAGCGCGACCGGGTTGTAGATCAGCGCGACCACGCCCGAAGCGAGCAGCGTCATGCCGGCGAGGCCGGGCAGACGCGAGAGCTGGGGGCCGAGGTTCTTGACCACGACTTCCTGGTTGCCGAGCACTTCGTCGACGTGCACCGCGATCCGCTGCTGGGCGCTGCGGACGACGACGACGGTGCGATTGCGTTCGCCGGCGTCGGCCGGCGGCGGGCCCATCTGCAGCAGGGCGCCGAGCCAGAAGAACGGCAGGCTGCGGTCGCCGAACTCGTAGACGCCGCTGGCATAGGCGGCATCGACTTCCGCCGGCTTGGCGCGACGCACGATCTCGACCAGCGTCGAGGGCACGGCGACGACACTCTCGCCGCAGCGCAGCATCACCACCTGCGTCACCGCGGTCGTCAGCGGCAGGATCAGCTTGAACGAGGTGCCCTGGCCGGCGGCGGTGGCGGTCTCGATCCGGCCGCCCATCGCCACCACTTCCGAGCGGACGACGTCCATGCCCACGCCCCGGCCGGCGAGCTCGGTCACCTTCTCGGCGGTGCTGAAGCCGGCGGTGAAGATCAGGTTGGCGAGCTCGGCGTCGTCGTGCGGCGCCTTCGGATCGATCAGGCCCATGGCCACGGCCTTGGCGCGGATGCGTGCCAGGTCGAGGCCGGCACCGTCGTCCCGGAACTCGACGCCGACCTCGTTGCCTTCGTGGGAGAGCGCGACCACGATCGTTCCGGTCGGGTCCTTGCCGGCCGCGCTGCGGGCCTCGGTCGGCTCGATGCCGTGGGCGACGCAGTTGCGCAGCAGGTGCTCGAACGCCCCCGTCATCCGGTCCAGCACGCCGCGGTCGACTTCGATCGAGCCGCCGACGATGTCGAGCCGGACCTGCTTGCCGGTCTCCTTGGCGGTCTGGCGGACGACGCGGTAGAGCCGGTCCGAGAGCCCCTCGAACTCGACCATGCGGGTACGCAGCAGATCGTCCTGCAGGTCGCGGGTGAGGCGCGCCTGGGCGACCAGCTCGTCCTCGG
>DATCGH010000524.1:0-3232 GCA_036509055.1 Caldimonas sp. | reverse complement strand
GACCGGCGTCTGGAAGTCCGTGTCCTCAGCAGTCTGGGAGCCCTGCACCGCGAGCAAGGCCGGATGACGGAGGCGCGCGAACTGCTCGAACGGGCCTACGGCTTCGCTTCCGAGGCGGGCGACCGCCGCATCGAGGGCCTCGTCCGCACCAGCCTGGGCCTGCTCCACCGCGAGCAAGGCCGCATCGACGCAGCACGGGAACACTTCGAGGCCGCGCTGGCCATCGCCCGCGAGATGGGCAACCGTCGCGAAGAGGGCATTGTCCTGGGTAGCCTCGGCCTTCTGTGCACCGAGCAGAGCCTGGTGGAACAGGCGCGGCAACACCTCGAGACCGCGCTCGGCATCGCCCGCGAGATGGGCGACCGCGGCCTCGAAGGCGTCGTCCTGGCTAACCTGGGCCAGCTGGAGAGCGACCAGGGTCTCCGGCATGAATCAATGAAGCACTTGGCGGCGGCCCTGGCGATCCACCGTGAGGTCGGCAGCCGGCGCCTCGAGGCCATCGCCCTCGGGAACCTGGGCTCGCTGCACAACGAACAAGGTCGCAAGGACCAGGCCCGTGAACACTTCGCGGCCGCGCTCGCCATCGCGCGCGAGGTCGGCAACCGCCGCCACCAAGGGTTCCTCCACCTTTGCCTTGGCACGCTCCACCAAGACCAAGGCCGAAGCGACGAGGCAGGCGCCGACTACGCGGCTTCACTTGTCGTTGCCCGGGAGGTGGGCGACCGCCTCGGCGAATGCATGGCCCTCAGCCGGCTAGGCGTGCTGCATGTCGAAGGGGAGCGGTTGAACGAGGCCTGCCTGGCCTATGAACAAGTCCTTGCCCTCGCTCGGGAGCGGGGCTACCGCCGCCTCGAAGGTCTGGCTCTCGCAGGCCTCGCAGACCTTCAGCTCAGGCAAGGACGGGTCGGCGAAGCGACCGAAATGCTGCGCCTGGGCGAAGCACTGCTGCGGGAACTCTCCGACCGCGAGGTGCTCGCCCCGTTGCTCTGCATCCGCGGACGCGTCGAAGTGGCTGTCGGTGAACGGGCCCGTGCAGGCGCCACGCTGGCGGAGGCCGAGGCGATGGCCACGGCGCTGGGCGCCACACCCGACACCGACCTCGGGCGGGGGCTTGCCGCATTGCGGGCGGCGCTCGCCTAGGCAGCTCAGGGCGCGGCGATGGCGTCGATGCGATCGATGCGGACGATGATCTTGCCGTGGGTCTGGTTCTTCAGCTCGACCCACTGGCCCGGCTCGACGCGCGTCACCGCGCCGCCGATCGTCTGCCCGCTGACGTAGATCGAGATGCCGCGCTTGTCCTGCTGCGCGGCGACCAGGGCCTGCTCGATGCCCTTGACGGCATCGGCCGCGGCCGCAGCGCCGGCGGCGAGGGCGAAGGCGAGGCCAAGCAGCGCGGGGCGCGCAACAGGCAAGCGGATCGAGGAAATGTGCATGGCGTTGATCCTTGGGTCGTTGTGACGCGGGGGGACGGAGCGAACCGATTCTCGGGCACCGCCTGTAGCATCGTCGAGAAGATCCGGAGCGAGGCAATCCGATGACGTTCGCACATCCGCTCGACGCCGCGATCGGCGAGACGCTGCCGACGTTGCGCACGCCGGCCGAGCTCGCAGCGTTCGAGGCGACGCCCTATGCCGAGCGCATCAAGGCGGCCAGCACCTACGAGGCCCTGACGATCGGTGCGGCGCTGAGTCCCGAAGCTCCGGCGCTCCGCTTCCTGAAGAGCGCCGATCCTGACGAAACGCCGCTCACGATCTCGCATGCCGCCTGCATCGCCCGGATCACGCAGGCGGCGAACTTCTTCCACTCGCTCGGCGTCGGCCCGGACGACGTCGTCAGCGTGCTGATGCCCTTGCTGCCCCAGACCTTCTTCGCCCTGTTCGGCGCGCAGGCCGCGGGAATCGCCAACCCGGTGAACCCGCTGCTCTCGGCGACCCAGATCGGCGAGATCCTGCGCGCCGCCGGCACCAAGGTGCTGGTGACGCTCGGGCCGGATCCGGCCTCCGACATCTACGCCAAGGTACAGCAGATCCGGGAGAAGCTGCCCGGGCTGAAGGCGGTCGTCGTCGTCCATGGCGCGGGCGACGCGGGCGATCCCGCGGTGCACGACTTCGACGCCGCGATCGCGCGCCAACCGGCCGACCGGCTGACGAGTGGCCGCCGCATCCGGCCCGGCGACATCGCCGGCTACTTCCACACCGGCGGCACCACCGGCACGCCCAAGCTCGTGCGCCACACGCACGCCAACCAGGTCTACCAGGCGTGGGCGATGGCGCTGATGCTGCCCTTCGGGCAGAACAACCTCCTCTTCGGCCTGCCGCTGTTCCACGTCGGCGGCGCGCTCACCCAGGCGTTGACGACGCTCTCGGTCGGCGGCGCGCTGGTCGTGGTCTCGCCCGCGGGCTGGCGTGAGCCGGCCGCGGTGCGCAACATCTGGCGGCTGGTGGAGCGCTACCGGCCGCGCCTCATCGCCGCCGTGCCGACAGTGCTCGCGGCCTCCGTCCAGGTGCCGCTGAACGGTGCCGACGTCAGCAGCCTCGAGTGCGCGGCGGCCGGCGGCTCGGCCATTCCGGTGTCGGTCGGCCAGGCGTGCGTCGACCTGCTGAAGGTGCCGGCGATCGAGGTCTACGGCATGACCGAGACCTCGAGCGTGCACACGATGTCCTACCGCGAGCGGCCGGTGCGGCTGGGCTCGGCCGGGCATGCGATGCCGTACAGCCGGACGCGGGTCGTCAAGGTCGACGGCGAAGGGCGCCTCCTCGGCGACTGCGCCGTCAACGAGATCGGCGTGATCGCGATGGCCGGCCCGGGCGTGTTCTCCGGCTACCTCAGTGAGGCGCACAACCGCGGCGCCTTCGTCGAGCCGGGCTGGGTCAATTCAGGCGATCTCGGCCGGCTCGACGAGGACGGCTACCTCTGGATCACCGGCCGGGCCAAGGACCTGATCATCCGCGGCGGCCACAACATCGACCCGATGGCGATCGAGGAGGTGTTCTTCCAGCATCCCGCCGTGGCCCTGGTCGCGGTGGTCGGCGAGCCCGACGCCTATGCCGGGGAGCTGCCGGTGGCGTTCGTGCAGCTCCGGCCCGGCGCGGCGGTCGGTCAGGCCGAGCTGCTCGCCTTCGTGCGCGAGCGCACGCCCGAGCGGGCCGCCGTGCCGGTGCAGCTCTATTTCATCGACGCGATTCCGCTCACCGCGGTGGGCAAGGTCTTCAAGCCTGCCCTGCGGCTCGAC
>DATCGH010000523.1:0-2401 GCA_036509055.1 Caldimonas sp. | reverse complement strand
ATGCCGCCGGCGTTCATCAGCTCGCCGGCGAGCATGAAGAAGGGGATCGCGAGCAGCGGGAAGCTGTCGGCGCCCTCGAGCAGCTTCTGCGACAGGATCGTCGCGTCCATCTGCCCTTGCGTGAGCATCAGGGCGACGGCGCAGACGAGCAGGGCGAACGCGATCGGCATGCCGAGCGCCATCGCGCCGAGCAGCGAGAGGGTGAAGACGGCGACCGTCATGTCGGCGCCCTGAGCGTCTCTTCGCTCTCGCGCACCTGCACCAGTTCATGCCCGGCGATCCGGCCGCGGGCGATGCGCCAGAGCGTGGCGAGGGCGTGCAGGCCGACACAGCCGCCGAGCACGTAGCCGAAGCCGAAGATCCAGATCATCGACATGCCGGTCACCGCGGCGTGGGTCGTGGCGTTGATCTCGTGCTGGCGCCAGGTGCCCCAGACCAGGATCGCACAGCAGGCGAGGATCAGCACCTGGCTGGCGGCCAGGCAGGCGAGCTTGCCACGCCGCGACAGCCGCTCGACCACGTTGCCCATGCCGAGATGGGTGCCGTCGCGCACCGCGACGATGGCGCCGATGAAGGTGAGCCAGACGAAGAAGATGCGCGACAGCTCCTCGGAGACGACGATTCCCGAGTTGAAGGCGTAGCGCAGGACGACGTTGCCGAAGACCATCAGCACCATGCCGAGCAGCAGTGCCGCGAGCACCGCCTCGACGGCCTTGAACAGCCGGTCCAGCGCTGTCGCCACGGCTCAGCGCTCGACGCGGGCAGGTGCGCAGCGGCAGCCGGGAATCTTCTTCATCGTCTCTCCGGCGATCTCGGCCGGGCTCGATGGCCAGCCGCAATGTATCGATTTACTGTATCGATATACCTGGAGCGGTCAGAAGCGGGTTTTCCCGGCCGGCGGGCCGCCTACTCGACGTTCTGGACCTGCTCGCGCAGTTGCTCGATCGCGACCTTCATGTCGACCGAGATGGCGGTCATCTCGATCGAGGTCGACTTGGAGCCGAGCGTGTTCGCCTCGCGCAGCAGCTCCTGGATCAGGAACTCGAGGCGCTTGCCGACCTCGCCGCCCTTGACCAGCAGGCGGACGATCTCGTCGAAGTGCGAGCGCAGCCGCCCCAGCTCCTCCGCGACATCGATGCGGATGGCGTAGGCGGCGGCCTCATTGAGGGCGCGCTCCTCGGTCGCCTCGCGCGAGATCGACTGGGCCGCCCCGGTGGTCTCGAGGGCGTCTTTCCAGCGCTCGACGAAGCGCTGCTGCTGCCGGGCCACTGCGGCCGGCACCAGCGGCTCGGCGGCGGCGGCCAGGCCGCGCAGGTGCTCGACCCGCTCGAGCAGGATCGCTGCCAGCCGCTCGCCTTCCTGCGCTCGCGCCGCCGCGAGGCCCTCGACGGCAGCCCGGGCGGCAGTCAGCACCGTGTCGGCGTCGCCCTCGCTGCGCGCCGCGCCGCGGCACCACTGCATCGCCTCGTGCACCGAGAGCGGCCGGGCGTTCGGCAACAGCTCGCGCACCCGGCTCTCGAGCTGGCCGAGGTGGGCGAGTTGCTCGGGCGTGGGCTCGGCGTTCGCGTTCTCCGCGTCGCCGTCGCCGGTCAGGCGCAGCTCGATCTTGCCGCGCTTGAAGCGGGCGGTGAGGAGCTCGCGCAGGGCCGGCTCGAGCGAGCGGTACTCGTCCGGAAGACGCAGCGCGAGGTCGAGGAAGCGGCCGTTGACGGAACGCAATTCGACCCCGATTCGGGTCGATGCGGAAGGTCCGGAGCGCGCGCCGGCGCGCCGTTCGTGCAATGCTGCCGCAGCCGGCGCGACAGGGCTCGCCAAGGCGTTGGCGTAGCCGGTCATGCTGTAAACTGCCACGCTCTTTTTGCCCCCCAGTTTCCCGATTATGTCAAAGCCAAAACCAGCACCTTTGCCCTCGGGCACGGTGGTGGGCGGCTATCAGGTGATCAAGAAGCTGGCGGCCGGCGGGTTCGGTGTCGTCTACCTTTGCGAAGACGCCGACCGCAAGCTCGTTGCCCTGAAGGAATACCTTCCTTCGTCGCTCGCCGAGCGCTCGCCGGGCGAGCTCACGCCGCGCGTCAAGCCGGAAAAGCAGCCGCTCTACCGTCTCGGCCTGAAGAGCTTCTTCGAAGAGGGGCGCTCTCTCGCCCAGATCTCGCACACCAGCGTCGTCTCGGTGCTGAACTTCTTCCGCGAGAACGAGACCGTCTACATGGTGATGAACTACCTGCAGGGTGACACCCTGCAGGACTTCATCGTCACCGCCCGCGACCTGAAGCGCGACAAGGTGTTCCGCGAGTCGACCATCCGCTCGCTCTTCGACGAGATCCTGCGCGGCTTGCGCATCGTCCACCAGCACAAGATGCTGCACCTGGACATCAAGCCGGCGAACATCTTCATCACCAAC
>DATCGH010000522.1:0-5116 GCA_036509055.1 Caldimonas sp. | reverse complement strand
CTCGCGAATGCCCGCGCCAGCCTGGCGCTGTGCGAGCGCCACGGCCTGGTCAGCTCGCGCGGCTTTGTCCTCGCCAACCTCTCGGAGCTGACCCTGAAGCTGGGCGAGCTCGATGCCGCCCGCGGCCATGCCGCGAGCGCGCTCGAGCTGGCGCTGGCGACCGGCAACCGTTCGACCGAGGCCGCGGTGCGGCTCTCGATCGTGCAGATCGCGGTCCGCCAGAACGACCTGGCCGGGGCCCGGGAAGCTCTGCGCGATTCGCTCGAGCTGGCGCTGGCGATCGGCCGGCCGCTGTCGCTGCTGGCCGCGATCGCGATCTTCACCGACCTGCTCGCGGCCCAGGGCGAGCGCCGGGCGGCGGCGCGACTGCTTCGCTTCGCCATGAGCCATCCGGCCATGACGGTCCAGGGCCGACACCAGTTGCAGCCTCGGCTCGAGGCCCTGGCCGACGCCGACGCCGGCGAGCGCGCGTCCGTCTGGCCCGGGCCGCCGCTCGACGAGCTGGCGCGGCGCATCGTCGCCGAGACCCCGAGCGGGCACGCCGCCCTCGCCGCCGCGCTGCGCGCCGGCGGCTGATTCCTCGCCGGCCGCGCCGGCCCGTTCCCCCGAAGCGCCCGGGTCCTTTCCCCCGTCCGGGCGTGGAACGCCCATGCAACGCACCTCTTTGCACAGTGCGGTCCTCGTCAACAGGAATCGCCATGCAAACGCTTCACTCCCTCTGCCTTCCGGCTCCGGCCGCAGCCGGCCCCCGGGCCGTACGGACCGCCGGCCCGATCGCCGCCCTGGTCGCCGCCTGGCGTCGTCAGCGGACGCATCGGGCGACGCTGCGGACCCTGCACTCGCTCGACGACCGCACCCTGCGCGACCTCGGGTTCCACCGCTCGGAGATCGGCGCCATCGCCGCCGAGATCGGCGGCCAAGCCGAAGTCACCTACGTCCGCGCGCAGATGGCTCACCACCTGCGCGCCTGAGTTCTCCCGCCCCCACCACCACGAAAGCATCACCACCATGCACGCTGCCATCGCCAATACCGTTCCCGCCACCGCCCCCTCGCAAGACGTCGACCGCTACGCCCGCTGCATCGAAGCGTCCAAGCGCATCCGCTGGGACATCGACCGCGACGTCATCCGCGGCCGCAGCTTCGATTTCACGAAGAAGTTCCTGCCGGACGGCTTGTCGAAGGTCGACCAGCTCGCCTTCCTGCAGCCGGCCGAAGCGCGCCTGCTGTCGCAGATCCAGGGCCGCACCTACGCCAACATGTTCGCCCTGGTCGAGCGCTTCATCGGCGCCAAAACCACCGAGCTCGGCCGTGACCATGCCCTGGGCAACCAGGTCGCGTTCGAGGCGCTGGTCCGGCTCACCGACGAGGAGCTGAAGCACCAGGCGATGTTCCGCCGCCTCGAGCGCATGGCGGCCGTCGGCATGCCCGTGGGCTACGGCTTTCTGCCGAAGCCGGACGACGTCGCCGGCGCGGTGCTTTCCAAGTCGAACTGGGCGGTGCTCGGCCTGACCCTCGACATCGAACTGTTCAGCCAGGCGCACTACCGCTCGAGCATCGAGCCCGACGACAGCCTCTCCGATCTGTGGAAGGACGTGTTCCTGTTTCACTGGAAGGAAGAGTCGCAGCACGCGGTGCTCGACGAGCTGGAGTGGCGCCGCGAGGACGCCCGCCTCTCGGGCGCCGAGCGCGACCGCGGCGTCGACGAGCTGATCGAGCTGGTCGGCGCGGTCGACGGCATCTGCCAGATGCAGGCCCGCGCCGACGCCGACTTCTTCCTCTCGACGATGCGCCGCCCGTTCGGCCCGACCGAGAGCGCCGCGGTGCATGCGGTCGTGCTCAAGGCCTACCGCTGGCAATACGTCGTTTCCGGCGCCCAGGAGCCGCGCTTCCAGCAGGTGCTGAAGGCGCTCGTCACCCCGGCGCAGATGCAGCGGATCCTGCAGGCGCTGGCGCCGTTCTTCGCCGACGCCTGATCGACACCGTTCCACCTCCACGACCACCAGGACCCACGACCATGAACATGCAAACCGCAACCCCCGCTCCGGTAGTGCAGGGGCCCGACCTCGCCGCCGTCAAGCAGCGCCAGCAGGCCACCTGGGCCGGCGGCGACTACGCCGTCGTCGGCACGACGCTGCAGATCGTCGGCGAGACGCTGGCCGAAACCGCCGACATCCGCGGCGGCGAGCGCGTCCTCGACGTCGCTGCCGGCAACGGCAATGCCTCGCTCGCGGCCGCCCGGCGCTTCGCCGAAGTGACCTCGACCGACTACGTGCCCGCGCTGCTCGACAAGGCCGCCGCGCGCGCCGCGGCCGAAGGGCTGGAGATGGCCTTCCAGGTCGCCGACGTCGAGGACCTGCCGTTCGCCGACCAGTGCTTCGACGTCGTCCTTTCGACCTTCGGCGCGATGTTCGCGCCCGACCACCAGCGCACCGCCGACGAGATGCTGCGCGTGCTGCGTCCGGGCGGCCGGCTCGGCATGACCAACTGGACGCCGGAAAGCTTCATCGGCCAGCTTTTCAGGCTGATCGGCCGGCACGCTCCGCCGCCCGCCGGGCTGCAATCGCCGGCGGCCTGGGGCACCGAGTCGCACTGCGCCGCGCTGTTCGGCAAGCGCGCCGCGGCGATGCGCTGCGAGCGCCGGCATTTCAACTTCCGCTATCGCTCGGCGGCGCACTTCGTGCAGGTGTTCCGCGACTACTACGGCCCGACGCAGAAGGCCTTCGCCGCGCTCCCGCCCGTCGGCCAGGCGGCGCTCGAGGCCGACCTCCTCGCCCTGCTCGCCCGGCTCGACACCTCGGGGGGCAGCTCGCTCGTGGTTCCGAGCGAGTACCTCGAAGTCATCGTCACCCGGGGCTGATGAGCCCACCCTCACTCCCAGGAGAACTTTCATGAAGCCCAAGATATTGCTCAAGTACGAACTGACGGACATCGACTCCAAAACCTTTGTCGTGATCGAAGCCAAGGTCACGAAGCTGTTCGCCGGCATCAAGATGAAGCTCAAGCCGATCGGCGAGAAGGCGGCGGCGAAGGTCAGCGCCAAGATGCCGGCGTTCTGGATCGCCAGCTTCCAGGCCGACAAGATCGTGGTGACCCTGAAGATCGGCAGCGACATTCAGGTCATCGGCGAGTTCGACCTCGGCTCCGTGGCCGACCCGAAGCGCCGTCGGCAGATCGTCGACTCGCTCAAGGACGAGGGCATCCTCGACAGCGCCGAACTCGCGCAGTTCATGCGCCGCCATCCGGACAAGACCCGGCTGGCCGAGCTGCGCCAGGCCGTCGCCGAGAAGCTCAAGGCGATGGAGACGCTGAAGAACGAACTGATGACGCTGAAGGCCGAGCTGGCCGGCAGCGGCGGCTGAGCGGGAGAGGCCCATGGACCCGACCCGTTTCCTGCCGACCCTCTTCGCCGCCGTCGTCGGCGGCTGTGCGGCGCTGATGCCGCCAGCGGCCGAGCCGGTTCCCGGGCCTCTCGTTCCCGCCGGCGAGACGCCGCGCCTGCACCTCGCCGCCCGCGGCGTGCAGATCTACGAATGCCGGCGCATCGACGGCGTGCAGCCCGCCTGGCTCTTCATCGCGCCCGAAGCCAGGCTGTTCGACGACCATGGCCGGCCGGTGGGCAGCCACGGCGCCGGGCCGTCCTGGCAAGCCCAGGACGGCAGCCGGATCGTCGGCACGCTGGTCGCCAAGGTCGTGCCGCGCGAAGACGACGACGCGATCCCCTGGCTGCTGCTGCACACCCGCAGCGCCGGCGGCTCGGGCCGTCTCGACGGCATCACCAGCGTGCAGCGGATCCACACCCAGGGCGGCACCGCGCCCGCGGAGAGCTGCAACGAGGCGACGGTCGGCCGGATCGCCCGCGTGCCCTACACCGCCGACTACATCTTCTTCGAAGGAGGCCGGACATGAGCGCGGTCGCTTCCACCGCCGATCCGGGCACGGCCCTCAACCGCATCCTGCGCGGCAACTTCCAGCAGGCGGTCGACGCCTGGGCGAAGCTCGAGCCGAAGGTGCGCACCTGCGCCGACGGCCTCGCTGCGGCGATCCGGCGCGGCGACGTCGAGGTGATGAGCTTCGAGTACAAGCGCGTCGAAGCCTTCAACCGCGGCGTCGGCGGCCTGCTCAACCGGATCGCGGCGGCGCTCGAGGACCTGGATGCGATCGCCGGCGAGCCCGAGTTCGCCGCGGTGCAGACACGTGCGGCGATGCACGTTCACGCGCTCGGCGCGATGAAGAAGACGCTGACCAAGAAGCTCCAGCTCGTCAACCGCCTGCAGGCGCAGGCGGCCAAGGCGCTCGAGCGGGCGAAGCGACACAGTGCCGAGTTCGACGTCGACTGGGAGCGGCTGCAGGACCAGGTCGAGCAGGCGCTGAAGTCGTTCGAATCGCTGCACGACCGGATGGCCAAGGTGCGCAGCGGGCTCGCCTCGGCGAAGCCGCTCACCCTGCCGACGGCCGAGATCGGCGAGGAGGAGGCGAACAAGATCGCCGGTGCCGAGCCCGCATCGACCGTGGTCCGCCTGCGCCGCGAGCTGAGCCGGATCGACGATGCGGTCGTGATCGAATCGCCGAGCCCGGCGTTCGCGGTCCAGTTCCGCAAGGAGCGGCCGAGGCTCGAGCAGCAGTTCGAGCGGATGGCGTCGGTGTCGTCCTTCCTGCGCGCGACGGCGCGCGAGATCTCGGCGCTGAAGGTCAAGCTGCGTCGCTCGCCGCCGGCCTGAGGGCCGAGGAACGGCTCCGGGCCCGGCTCAGACGACCCGGGAGAACCGACGCTGCTCCCTGCTCTCCCGAAGGTGGCGGTCGAACACCATCGCAATCGCGCGGACGAGGAACCAGCCCGACGCCGTCACCTGGACGGCACCGGCTTCCAGTGCGACCAGCCCGGAGGCGGCCAGGTCGCGCAGGGCATCGAGCTCCGACGCGAAGTAGTCCCGCATGCTCACGCCATGCGCCCGCTCGATGGGCGCGAACTCCAGTCGGCCCTGGCACATCAGCGCCATGATGACGTCGCGCCGCAGCTCGTCGTCGGCCGTCAGGGCGTAGCCGCGGACGACGGGCAGGCGGCGCTGCTGCAGCGACTCGTAGTACTCCGGCAGGGTCTTCGCGTTCTGGTAGTAG
>DATCGH010000521.1:0-3218 GCA_036509055.1 Caldimonas sp. | reverse complement strand
GACGTTGGCGATCAGCTCCGACACCCTCCCCCTGACCGAGGTGCAGAACCTGGTCAACACCCGGCTGGCGCAGAAGATCAGCCAGGTGAGCGGCGTCGGCCTGGTGACGCTCGCCGGCGGCCAGCGGCCGGCGGTGCGGATCCAAGCCGATACGCAGGCCCTGGCGCAGTGGGGCATCGGCATCGACACCCTGCGCACCGCGATCGCCGCGGCCAACGCCAACAGCGCCAAGGGCAGCTTCGACGGGCCGAAGCGCTCGTACACGATCAACGCCAACGACCAGCTGCTCACCGCCGACGACTACAAGAAGCTGATCGTCGCCTACAAGAACGGCGCCCCGGTGCGCCTGACCGACGTCGCCCGGGTGGTCCAGAGCGCCGAGAACAACCGGCTCGGCGCCTGGGCCGGCAGCAAGGGCGAGCTGCGGCCGGCGATCATCCTCAACGTCCAGCGTCAGCCGGGCGCGAACGTCATCGCCACGGTCGACGCGATCAAGCGCCAGCTGCCCGAGCTGCAGGCGGCGCTGCCGGCGAACCTCCGGGTCGAGGTGCTGGCCGACCGCACCAAGGGCATCCGCGCCTCGGTCGAGCACGTCGAGATCGAGCTCGTGCTGGCGGTGGTGATGGTGGTGCTGGTGATCTTCGCCTTCCTCGGCAGCCCGCGCGCGACGCTGATCGCCAGCCTGGCGGTGCCGATCTCGCTGATCGGCAGCTTCGGCGCGATGTACCTGCTCGGCTACAGCCTCAACAACCTGAGCCTGATGGCGCTGACGATCGCCACCGGCTTCGTCGTCGACGACGCGATCGTGATGATCGAGAACATCTCGCGCCATCTCGAGATGGCCAAGGCGGGCGTCGCCAAGGCACCGGCGGCCGAGCGCGAAGCGCTGGCCCAGGCCGCGGCGGAATTGAAGCCCGAGCTGCTCGCGGGTGCAGAGGTGGAATCGCTGCCCCCGGGCAGGCAGCGCCTCGTGCTCGAGGCCGCGCTCGCCGGCGCGTCCGAGATCGGCTTCACCATCATCTCGCTCACCGTCTCGCTGATCGCGGTGCTGATCCCGCTGCTCTTCATGGGCGATGTCGTCGGACGTCTGTTCCGCGAGTTCGCGGTGACGCTGGCGATCACGATCCTGATCTCGGCCGTGGTCTCGCTGACCTTGGTGCCGATGATGTCGGCGCGCTGGCTCAAGGTGAAGGACGACGAGGATGACCAGCCGAACCGCCTGGCCGCCCGCTTCAAGCGCGGCTTCGAGGACGTGGTCCACCGCTACGACCGGAGCCTCGCTTGGGTGATCGACCACCAGGGCCTGACGCTGCTCGTGGCGGTGGCGACCCTGGTGCTGACGGTGCTGCTCTACCTGTTCATTCCCAAGGGGCTGTTTCCGACCCAGGACACGGGCCAGCTGCAGGCGCGCATCGTCACCGCCGAGGACGTCTCGTACGCGCGCATGTCCGAGCTGCAGCAGGCGACGGCGCAGAAGATCCTCGCCGACCCGGCGGTGGAGAACCTGAGCTCCTTCATCGGCGTCGACGCCGCCAACAACACCATGCTGCACACCGGGCGGCTGCTGATCGACTTCAACCGCGATCACGGCGCGCAGGACGAGGTGATGGCCCGGCTGCAGGAAGCGGTGCGCAGCGTGCCCGGCGTGACCCTCTACCTGCAGCCGACCCAGGACCTGACGATCGACGCCGAAACCGGCCCGACCGAGTTCCGGGTCTCGCTCGAAGGTGCCGACACCGCGACCGTGACCGAAGGGGTGACGAAGCTGGTGGCCGAGATGCGCAAGCGCGACGAGCTGCGCAACGTCACCAGTGACGCCGGCGCCCAAGGCCTGGCGGCCTTCATCGACATCGACCGCGACACCGCGGCGCGGCTCGGCGTGACCGCGAGCGCGATCGACGACGGCCTGTACAGCGCCTTCGGCCAGCGGATCGTCTCGACCATCTTCACCGAGACCAACCAGTACCGGGTCATCCTCGAGGCGCAGCCCGGCCTGCTCGGCACGGCCGAATCGCTGGGCAAGCTCAACCTGCGCACCGCCTCGGGCGAGCCGACGCCGCTCGAGGCGATCGCCACCATCACCGAGCGACGCGCGCCGCTGCAGATCACGCACGTCGCCCAGTACCCGGCCTCGACCATCGGCTTCGACGTCGGCCCCGGCGTCTCGCTCGGCGCCGCGGTCGATGCGATCCGCGACTCGGCGACGGCGGTCGCCCTGCCGAAGTCGGTGCAGCTCACCTTCCTCGGCGCCTCGGGGGCGTACGAGCGGTCGCTCGCGAACCAGCTCTGGCTGATCCTCGCCGCGGTGATCTGCGTCTACATCGTCCTCGGCGTGCTCTACGAGAGCTACGTGCACCCGCTGACGATCCTCTCGACCCTGCCTTCGGCCGGGCTCGGCGCCTTGCTCGCGCTCCTGATCAGCGGCAATGGCCTGGGCGTGATCGGCATCATCGGCATCATCCTTCTGATCGGCATCGTCAAGAAGAACGCGATCATGATGATCGACTTCGCGATCCAGGCCGAGCGCGAAGAAGGCCGCGCCCCGCGCGAAGCGATCCACCAGGCGGCGCTGCTGCGCTTCCGGCCGATCCTGATGACGACCCTGGCGGCCCTCTTCGCCGCGTTGCCGCTGATGCTCGGCTGGGGCGAAGGCCACGAGCTGCGCCGGCCGCTCGGCCTCTCGATCTTCGGCGGGCTGATCGTCAGCCAGCTCCTCACCCTCTACACCACCCCGGTCATCTACCTGGCCTTCGACAAGCTCGGCCGCCGCTTTCGCAAGCAGCCGACGGGTGGCAGGTCGACCGTCGCGGCCGAGAGGGGTGTCTCGTGAGAGGCGGAGAGGCCATATGGATCGGGCCGGCGGGGCGCTCTGCTCCGCTCATGTCCCCCGAGCCGCCGCTTCGCGCCGGCTCTCCTCCTAATACCTCGCTACGCAGAGCGCCCCACCGCCCCGATCCGCCGCCGTCACGCCGCTTTCACGACCCCGTGCCCGAGGCCATCCGGTCGGAAAGCGTTCGGCCTAGAACAGACGCGCCGCGAGCCAGGTGAAGCCGGCAAAGGCCGACCAGGTGGAGTCACCCCGGCGGACGCTGCGCGCCGCGCCGGCATCGAGCGTCATCTGCTTGCTCAGGTTGTAGCTCGCGGCAAGCAGCAACTGGCGCGAGTCCTCGGCGCCGCTCTGGCGCGTGTCGGCGTATTCGCCGACCACGCCCCAGCGA
>DATCGH010000520.1:0-9375 GCA_036509055.1 Caldimonas sp. | reverse complement strand
ACACAGAGCGACTTGCTTTCGAGATCGGTCACGATGGATGTTCCGTTGGCACAAACAGTCATTCGACTCGATTTCCTCAGTACTGACTTCCAAGAGACGATTCCGGGAACGCCGCTGTAAAGGCCGGCTCCAGCGAGACATTGCTCGATGGCCGGCGATTGCCGATAGCCGCCCGCTGCCGCCACGCTCGCGGATCGATTCGATCAAGGATTCGGGAAACGAGCCGTCAACCGGCCGAGCGGCCTGCATGGTCCTCGCCGATGGCTTGGCTGTTCTCGATTGCGAAACAGTGGTGCATAGATCGGCGGTCCTGGGTGGCGTCGCGACCTGGCTCGCTTGTCTAGAAGGCGGCGCAAATCTGGAAGCCTGCCCCAGCGAGCAGCAAGACGAATCCGTTGAGCTGCTGAATGAACTGGCCTTTCAGCTCTGCCGCGAGTAAGCCGACCGCATCGCCCACCTGGTCATAGGTGAGCGAGACTTGGAAGTGCTGAAGCTTTCTGACGGTAGACCGTGCGGCCCAAACCAGCCAGGCGCTCCCGAGAAGTTGAAGGCAGATACCGATAATCGTCGCCGTTTGCTGAGTCACGCTAAACCTCCCAGGTCTCGGCAATCTTCGCCAGCTCGCCAATCGAGAGTCCGCTGGCCCGATGAAGCTTCGCGGCGAGCAATAGAAGTCCTTGGCGGCCGATTGTTCAGCGCGGGCCGCCGCCTCTGTGACGCGACGCTTCGCCCAAGCGACCGACCTCGTCCGCCGCCTCGCGCCCTGATCACCCGCGTCGATGCGGCAAATGCAGTGCGCTCGACGCGATTGATAACTTCATTCGGGCGAAGATGCCATCGCGGGTCGGCGGCCACAACACCGCCCGGCAAAGGACTGCTTTGCGGGCGTACCGTCCCTGTGATGAACTGCGCAGACTTGCCCGGCGAGTGCCTGTGCGGCAGCATCGACTTCAGGTGCATCGTCGTGCAGCGGCGACCGAACCCGCCAAGTGGCGTCCGGACGGCGGTCGCTGATGCAACAGCCGCCGCAACGTCACGAGGCCGCGAATTGGCCAGGCCGGTGGCTCCGTTGACGCGGACTCATCGGCCGGCTAGAGGCCCGGCAGGAACGCGAATTCATGCTGCTAGAGCTGTCGACCGTCTGTCCGGAAATCTGCCTCATCTTTTAGCGATCGCTAGAGTGCTGCGCATGGCCTTGAGTTCAGTCACGGACCGCATCTTCGCCACCGATGTCGATCCGGTCGTGCTGGCCGAGCGGCTGCATCGCGAGCGCCAGGAGCGCGATCGGGCCAGCATCGAGAAGTGGCGCGCATGGATGGCCGCCAACCTCGATCGAGTGCTCGCTCTGGGCGACGATGAGGTGAGCGAGCCTCGCATCGTCCCGTGGTTGTTCCCGACCGGTGCGACGAGCCGGACGAACCCGGAGGCGCCGGCAATCACCCGCGGCGCGTTGCGCGAGCTGGTGCAGGGCGATCTGGCGCTGAAGCAAGGCATGCGCAGGGCCTTCGCCCGGATGATGGTGGCCTTGGGCCTCGAGGACCGCGCCGGCGCGCTGGTGTGGCGTGCTGAGCCTTTGCCGTGGGCCCTGGGCCGCAAGCACGACCGCCGCGTCTACCGCCTACTTCGGTCCGTTCACTCGGCCGGGCTGCACGTCGAGGCGCAGAAGCTGATGTCGTTCCTGGACCGTTCGCTCGGCGGCGACGCCCAGCGCGTTGATGCGCTTCGCTGGTACCGGCACCAGATCGCGAGCTAGCGCCACCGAGCCCGAGAACCGCCGCTTCTTTTGACCCCGAACGGCGTCGGCGGCCTCTGCTATCACTGGACGAAGCTCACATTCGCCAGCACCCAGCCAGTCAGCGCGAGAAGGACCAGGCCGACAACGACCCCGCGCAAGACGGTGGTTAGGCTGATCGACATCCCGGCGTTTCCTCAGGGCCGCGGCGCAGCCGAAGTGAACACGGCGTCGATCAGGCGGATCCTTCGAGCTCGTGCCTCCGGCTGCATGAGGAGCATCGCGTCGTACAGCCGGTGGGCGAGATGCAGCCTCTGCCGTATCGAGTGCTGGCCGTCCACGGCGGCAATGGCGCCGGCCTGTCGCAGCGCCGTCCGCATCGCGTCTTGTGTCTCGGTGTGCATGGTCTTCTGATCTCCTACCGCAAGGATGCAGGCAGTAACCATTGGTGTCCATCTCCCAGCCGCCCCCTAACCGTGGGGGGTGCTGGACGAGCGGCGCTGGCGTCACCGACGACCAGGCTTTCAGTCGTGCCTGGGTGCAATCACAGCGTGTCGCTCGAGTAGCGGAAGGCGCGTCAGTCATTGGGCAGGTGAACATCGTCCACTCTCGTGTGCTGGTCCGCGCTGCACTGACGAGAACCTGCGGATCGAATACCGTTGGGCCGGCAACGACCTCGGCGGCGGTTTCAATCGGTCAACGCAACGGTGTGGCTGACCGTCTCAGCCGGGTTCGCACACAGCCGTGAATTCCTAAGGCTGCGCTAAGTCCAGCTTCCTAGCATTCCTCCCCCACCTCTAGGAGCGAATGCGTGATGAGCCGCGGCCACTTGGCCCGGGTAGCTGCAGTACCGGTGGTCGCCGCATTTGTCGGCTTCGGACTGCCGGCGCTTGCAGGCGGAATCGACCACAAAGTCGAATTCGACGACAGCGGGATCTGGAGCCGAAGCAATCAACTGTTCCTGCGCAACAGCACCATCGTCCTGACCGTGGGCGCAGCGCTCTGGGAAGGCAGCGATACGCGACTCGGCAAGACCGTCTGGCAGTCGGTCGACGCGATGATCATGGGTGCCGCCACATCCGAGACCATGAAGGTCGTCTTTTCGCGCACACGTCCCAGCGAAACAGACGATCCCAACCTGTGGTTCCAAGGCCACGGCAACAAGAGCTTCCCGAGCGGCGAGGTGATGCTGGTGACCACCGCCATCACGCCCATCGTGCTCGAGTACGCTGCGGAACAGCCGGCGGTCTGGGGTCTGGTACTGCTTCCGATCTACGACGCGGTGGCGCGGGTCAAGGTGCACGGCCACTGGCAAACCGATGTCTTGGCCAGTCTGGCAATCGGGTCTGCGATCGGGGTCTATGCACACAGCCGAGGCTCTTCGTTCACCGTCGGCGTGCTTCCACGAGGGGTGACGATCGGATGGAAGACGACGTTTTGAAGCGAGCCCGCCTTCGCGGCGGTCTGCAGCGCCCCCACCCGCATCGTCTGGCGCCGGCAGTTCCGAGCCGTGTCATACCGCAGCCAATATCTTCGGAAACGACGAGGGCGAGGGGACTGCGTTCTAGTGCCGGCCTTCGAAGCCCCGGGCCGCGTCGGCCGCGAGCGGAAATCCTCGCCAGCGGCGGTGATGCCAGCTCCACCACTGCGGGTTGGCCAGGATCAGGCGTTCACTGGCGCGCAGCAGGTTCTCGACGTCGGCCTCCAGGCTTGCGCCCGCCTGGCGCGCAATCGGCGACCGGATCTCGAAGCGCCACACGGGTTCCACCCCCACCGTGGCCACCGGCAGGACCGGCGCGTCGGCGTGGCGCGCGAGCTGCGCCGGTCCGGCGGGCATCGGCATGTCCTTGCCGAGGAAGCGCAAGACCATGCCGTCGCGCGCCTTCTTGACGCCCTGATCGGCCATGATGAAGACGACGCGGTTGCTGCGCAGGGCGCCGAGCATCCGGCCATAGGCCCTCAGGCCCTCGGTGGCCAGGATTCCCTCGACGCCGTAGAACGACAGCCCGCGCTCGAACAGGCCCGCGTCCATCATGCGCGATTCGCGAAACACCATGCTGACCGGAATGCCGGCGGCGGCGAGCCGAATGACGAGCAAGGCGCCGTTGCCCGCGTGGGTCGCGAGCAGGATGGCGCCGCGGCCGGCCTCGAGGGCCTGCTCGAGGACGGCGACGCCGTCGACTTCGACGCAGGCCAGCAGGATCGCCGGGTCCTGGCGGCGGTCGAGCATCTTCAGGACCTCGAGCACCGCCGCATCGTTGACGCGATAGGCCTCGTGCATCTGCCGCTTCGCGAGCGGGTCGTCGGCAGCCAGGCCCTGGAGCACCGCGAGCTCGCGAACCATGCGCTGCCGGGTGACGAAGCCGAGCCGGAATCGCAGCTCGCCGATGAACGCGCCGAGGGCACGCATCCGCTCGAAGCGAACGCTGCGCACCAGCGTGCGGCCGACGACAAACATGCCCCGCCGGATCGACCGCTCGACGCGCAGCGCCAGCGGCGGCTTGGGTGGAGAGAGGACTGGAGCCGGTGAGGTCATCGCCCTATCATCGTCTCGCATGAGTGCGAGCAGTGGAACCGAGGTCGTGCGCATTTTCGTCGGATGCGATCCGAACGATTGCGACCTCGAGCAGATGATGGTGCTGGACCACTCGCTGCACGAGCACGCCAGCCTGCCGCTCGAGATCCACTGGATGCGCCTGTCCACCGACCGCGGCAGTCCCTGGTTCAGCGACCCGGCGAACGCCGCGGGCTGGAGAACCGAGCGATGGGCGACGCCGTTCTCCGGCTTTCGCTGGGCCGTGCCTGCCGTCTGCGGCTTCACCGGCCGGGCGATCTACATGGACACCGACATCCTCGCCCTCGGCGACATCGCGGCGCTGTGGCGGACGCCGATTCCAGCGCCCGCCCTGGTGCTCGCCCGTCCGGAGGGCTCATCCTTTCGCTTCTGCGTCTCGCTCTGGGACTGTGCCGCGGCCAAGGCCCATCTGCCCGCGCTCGAGGCGCTGCAGCGCGATCCGCAAGGCCATGCGCGCTGCACCCGCTACTTCGAAGGGCATCCGCATCTCGTGGCTGCCATCGATCCCGCCTACAACAGCATCGACGGCGACCGCCAGCCCGTGGACCGCATCAGGATGCTGCACTACTCCGACATGGGGACGCAGTTCTCGCACCCGCGCGCGCTCGCCCGGCTGGCGAGCGAGGGCAAGGCGCACTGGTTCGACGGCGAGGTGCTGCCGCATCCGCGTGCCGACCTGGCCGCCCTGTTCGACCGCACCTTCGAGGCGGCGCTCGCCAGCGGGCGCCGGCTCGACGACTATCGCAATCCCGACCCCTTCGGCCCCGTGGTCAAGAAATCCGAGCGTCGCCATCGTGGCAATCCCACGACCCGGCCGCGATTTCGCCTGTTCTCGTGATGTCATAAGCCTGAGCTAAGTCGCGCTTCCTAGCCTTTGTCCCTGACCCGGGATGAAAGCTGAAGCGAAGATGAATGCGAAGACTCTGACCGATGTCCGGCCCCACGCTCGGGCCGCCATTCACTGCGGCTTTCTCTTCAACCACGATCAGCTGCACCAGATCGCGCACAGCGCACCGATCGCCTTCGAGCTGATGCGCCTGTCGCCCTCGGTCCGCGTGAGCCTGCTGGCGACGACGCTGCCGCAGTTCGACTACCTGCGCAGGGCGCTGGCGAGCCGCGGCTTGCCCGGAGACGGCCTGCAGCTCATCCGCCTCCCCGCCTGGATGCGCGGCATCGCCGCTGCGCTGGACACGCTGGTCCCGTTCTCCCGTGTCGCGACCCTGCTCGCCCATCGGCAGCGCTTCCGTGCCCTGGACGTGCTCGTGGCACCGGAGAAGACCAGCCTGCTTCTGCGCTCGATCGGCGGTCTCGAGTCGCTGAAGTTCGTGCACACGCGCCATGGCGCCGGCGACCGCGCGATCGGCTTCGATCGGCGCAGCGGCGAGTTCGACCTGGTGCTGATGTCGGGAGAGAAGATCCGCGACCGGCTGCAGGCGGCCGGCCTGATCGACGCCGGCGGCTACGCCATCGTCGGCTATCCGAAGTTCGACGCCTGCAACGTGCCCGGCGGCGCCCGTCCGCGCCTGTTCGCCAACGACCGTCCGACGGTGCTCTACAACCCGCATTGCTCGCCGCGGCTCTCCTCCTGGTTCGAGGACGGCCTGGACGTGCTCGAGGCCTTCTACCGTTCCGGCAAGTACAACCTGATCTTCGCGCCTCACGTGATGCTGTTCCGCAAGCGCGTCCAGATCTCGCTCAAGCCCTGGCGCGTGGCATGGACCGGGTCGGTTCCGGAACGCTACCTGGCGTGCCCGCACATCCTGGTCGACCTCGGCAGCGAGCGCAGCACCGACATGACCTACACCGAGGCCGCCGATCTCTACCTCGGCGACGTGAGCAGCCAGACCTACGAGTTCCTGCGCCGGCCGCGGCCCTGCGTCTTCATCGACTCCCATGCGACGGACTGGCAGGACGACGGCAACTTCCGCCACTGGACCTGCGGCCAGGTCCTGAAGGGCGCCGACCCGCTCATCCCCGCGATCGACGAGGCGTTCGCCAGCCATGCCGACTACGCTGCGGCACAACGGAGCCTCTTCGCCTACAGCATCGACCTGCGCGAGACGCCGTCGTCGCGGCGCGGCGCGGAGGCGATCCTCGCCTTCGTCCGGCGGACGTTTCCGCAACGGGCCCTGGCCTTCGACGGCGGCGCTCCCGAGCCTTTCGGCCGACTGGCGGCCGAGGGGCCGGCCCTGCGCTAGCCGCTCTCCGCCGGCAGCGCCAGGAGCGCGCGGATCCGCAGCACGACCTGGCGCAGATCGTCGTCGTCCTCGCGGCGGTACGGTCGCGACGGATCCGATTGGCCGAGCAGGCCGATCTGTCCGGCGCTGGCCAGCGCATCGATCCAGCGGCCGATGTCGACATCGCCGGCGATCCGTCCGGAAGCGATCAGGCGAGCCGGGACGGTGCGCCTGATCCGGCGCATCAGGCGCCGCGTCGGCGCCATGCGGAGCGGCGCGACCCAGAGGGGCCGAGCGCTCCGCCAGCACTCGGCAATCATCGATGCCGAGTCGCCGGTGACGATGAGTTCATCGGCGAGATGAAGATAGGCGGCATAGGGGTTGTCCAGGGCGCTGCCGGGCGCGAACACGAACAGCTCGCCCGGTGCGGTTCGGGCGCTCTGCAGGAGGCTCACCGCTTCGGCCGGGGTGCGCGGACTGGTGCTCACCAGCAGGCTGCCGCCGTGCGTCAAGGCCCGTGCGTTGGCCGCCGCGGCGATGCGCGCGATCTCCTCCGGGTCGAGCCGCAAGCGCCGGGTCGGGCCGCCGACGATCAGCGCCGTCCAGGGCCGCGGCAGGTCGGCGGCTCGCAGCCTTCGCGCCGCCGGCGAGTCGGCCGCCAGCGGCGGCAGTGGATTGAAAGGCATGCGCGGGCGAAAGACGTTCGGCGCGGCGATGTAGCGATCGGTCGGCATCGGCACGATCAGGTCCAGTGCCTCGGCGGCCAGCCTTCGGGGCAGGCCGAGATGCACGAGACGAACCGCGCTGCCGCCGAGCGCGCGCAGGCGCAGCCCGGCCGCCAGCGTCTTGCCGAACGAGATCGCGAGCCGCGGCCAGGGAGGACG
The DNA here is from genome assembly GCA_036509055.1 of Caldimonas sp. Taxonomy (GTDB): domain Bacteria; phylum Pseudomonadota; class Gammaproteobacteria; order Burkholderiales; family Burkholderiaceae_C; genus Schlegelella_A. The sequence goes on along the minus strand of DATCGH010000520.1, from coordinate 2,007 downwards.
CAGCGCGCCGAAGTCGTAGCTGACCTCGCGGCCGGTCGGCGCCATGCGCGCGACCGCAATCTCGCGCACGGGCAGGGCGAGCGCGGCGCCGAGGGCACGCTGTTGCGCCAGTTCGCCGGGGCGATTGCCGGCGAGAAGCCAGACGTCGTCGCCTAGCCCCGGGCGTGCCATGACAGCCGGGACCTCAGAAGTCCCACAGCAGCATCCGCGCCTGGAACAGGCGCGTGCTTCGCCGGCCGTTGTTGCCGAGGCGGGGCAGGGCGAGCAGGCTCCGGCCGCGGCGGACCCGGCCGCGCTCGACGGTGACGGCGGTCACATAGCCGGCCGCCGCGACCGCGTCCAGGCAATCGCGGTCGTGATCGCCGTAGGGAAAGCAGAAATGGTCGACGGCCCGGCCCAGCCGATCCTCGAGCGCCGCCTTGGAGCCCGCGATCTCGTGCCGCATCCGTGCCGGCTCGATGCGCGTGAGGTGCGGATGGGTGAGCGTGTGTGAGCCGATCTTCATCCCGCCGGCCAGCCACTCGCGGATCCGCGGCAGGTCCATCAGCGGCTTGCGCACGCGAAGCTTCTCGCTGTCCCAGGCGTTGAACCCGCCGATGTGCTCGGCCACGAGGTAGCAGGTGGCGCTGAAGCCGTGCTCGCGCAGGGCCGGCAGGGCCAGCTCCAGGTTGTCGAGATAGCCGTCGTCGAAGGTGATGATCGCCACCCGACCCTGCCGCTCGCCGCGCAGGAACGGCAGGCCCTCGTCCATCGAGACGCCGCGGTAGCCGTGCCGGGCCAGGAGCCCGAGCTGGGCGCGGAACTTGTCGAGCGCGAGGTAGAGGCCCGGGTGGGTCGCGCCGTCCGGGGGCGTGCCGATGTTGTGGTACGTGAGGATGGGCACAGGCTTCGCCGGTGCGGCGAGCGCTTGGGTCGGATCCAGGAGGGCGGCCATCGCTCAGCGGTGCAGCGACGACGGCGAGCGGGCCGCGTCGGCGTGTCGTCGACCGCCCGCGACCTCGCGCGAGATCTCCTGCAGCAGCCGCTCGCCGATGCTGCGAAAGCGCTCGCGCGAATGGCGCTCGAGGACCCGGGCCCGTGCCGCCGCGCCCATGGCCGCGGCGCGGGCGGGATCGCGCGCCAGCGCGAGCATCGCCTGCGCCAGCGCCTCGACATCGCCGACCGCGCAGAGCCATCCGGTCTCGCCCGGCCTGACGCTGCGGGCGAGCTCGCCGACACGGGTGGCGATGACCGGCAGCCCGGCCAGCATGGCCTCGTGCGCGGCGATGCAGAAGCCCTCCTTGAGGGAAGTCTGGACATAGCCGTGCAGACCCGAGAGGAACTCGGCGGGCGGGGAGACGAATCCGCGAAACCGGAGCGCCGCGCCGAGGCCCAGCTCGGCGGCCAGCGACTCCAGCGCCGCCCGCTCCTCGCCGTCGCCCGCCAGGTGAAGCTCGAGCCGTGCGGCGCTCGCGGCATCGAGCTCGCGGGCCCGGGCGAAGGCGCGCAGCAGCACCGCGTACTGCTTGCTGTGATGCAGCCGGCCGAGGCTGCCGAGGCGCAACGGCCCGCTGCCCGGCCAGGCGCTGGCGGCGGGAAGGTCGGGGTCGGCGACGAACGGCGGCCAGATGTCGAGGCGGTCGGCGGCGATGCCGAGCCGGGTTCGGGCGAACTCGGCCACGGCCTCGGAATCGGCGATCCAGCGCGAGCTCAGGCGACGCGTGCGACGCAGGAACGCGAGGTTCGCGGGCTTCAGGTAGTCGCTGTGCTGCCAGCTGACCACCGGAATGTCGAGCAGGCGGCCGGCGAGCTGGCCGTAGAGCGTGGCTCGTGTCAGCGAGGTCCACAACAGGTCGGGACGATCGGCGCGAAGGCAGCGCACGAGGCGCAGCGCGGGAGCAAAGAGCTCCCAGGGACGGTCGCCGAGCACCTCCCACGAAATGCCGGCCTGCGCGAGCCGCGGGCCGGCCTTGCCGTCCTGCGGCAACAGGGCCAGGAGCTTCACCTCGTGACCGAGCTCCTGCATCA
>DATCGH010000519.1:0-3729 GCA_036509055.1 Caldimonas sp. | reverse complement strand
GATCAGGTATTGCAGAAGTTGCGGCCCCACCTGCGAGTAGTCCTGGCCCACGCGCACGTTGTCCGGGGTATGCCAGTTGGTGAAGTGGGTCGTGAACGCGTTGACGAAGAGAACCTTCTCGCCGGTCTCCGGATGCGTGCGCACCACCGGATGCTCGGCATCGGGGAACTGGGCATGAAGCGCGAGACGCTTTTCCGTCGGCATCGCCGCGCCGAAGCTCGCCTCGATGCTGTGCCGGGCGCGCAGGCCGGCGATCTGCGTCTTGACGTTCTCCGGCAGCCGCTCGTAGGCGAGCGCCATGTTGGCCCACATCGTGTCGCCGCCCACCGGCGGGCACTCGACGCAGCGGAGCACGCAGCCGAACGGCGGCTTCTCGCGCCAGGTGGCATCGGTGTGCCAGGAATTCTCGTAGCGGTCGTTGGGCTGCTCGGGCGACTTGTAGATTCGCACCAGGCCCGGGTTCTCGGGATCGCTGCCCGCGACCGGGTGGTCCTCGAGGTCGCCGAAGTGGCGCGCGAACGCCACGTGCTCGGCGCGGGTGATGTCCTGGTCGCGGAAGAACAGCACCTTGTGGCGCAGAAGCAGCGCGCGAATCTCGGCCACGAGGCCGGGATCGCGCGAGGCGACGCCGAGGTTGACGTTGGACAGCTCGGCGCCGATGGCGCAGGTGAGCTGCTCGACCTTGATCGAGCGGGAAAGCGATTCGGAGCGGACGACGGCCGGCGATTGGGTGGCGATGGTCATGGGCTTGTCTCCAGGGGCCGCAGGGGGCGACCTTTCCTGGACGCAAGGTTAGGGATTTGCGGGGCTTGGGACCCCCCCGTCGCAGAGGGGGGAACCCGCCCTCAGGCTTCGATTTCGAGCAGCCCGAGGATCCGGGAGCGCTGGACGACCTGCTTGCGCGTGCCCGCGTCCAGCTTGGCGAACAGGTTCTTCATGTGCCACTTGATGGTTTCTTCGCCCACCTGCATCGCCAGGCCGATTTCCTTGTTCGACAGGTTGCGCGCCAGGAGCTGCAGGACCTCCCGCTCCTTGGGCGTGAGCGCCATGCTCGGGGTGGCGCGGGTCTTGGGCGCCACGGCGGCAGGCGGGGGCGCTGCGCGCGGCGCGGCCGAGAGCGGTCCCGGTCGGCCGGTCGGCGGGTTCGCCGGGCCGGGAAGCGCTTCACGCACCCAGTCGCCGAGGGCCGGATGGGCGTCGTCGAAGACGCGCAGCAGGCCGTAGGCGCCAGCCAGGTCGACGGCCTCGCGCAGCAGGGGCAGCGACTTCTCGCCGCAGCGGTCGAGGACCCATGCGCGCAGGCCCAGCAGCTCGATGTGCAGCCGGCCTTGCTTGTAGTCCTGGGCCGCGGCGTCGGCCCGGGCCAGCGACTCGGCGGCGCGGCGCCAGTCCTGGGCGGCGATGGCGGCGTGGGCCAGGGCCACCTCGCGCAGCAGGACCACGCTGCGCCGCCACAGGGGGCCTTGCGGCGTCTCGGGGGCGGCGAGCAGGGCATCGATCTGCACGCACAGGTCGCGGCAGGTCTGCGGGCGGAAGCGATGCGCATGCAGCCGCGCCTGGTCGGCGAGGCTGGCGATGCGCAGCCGCGGCACGCGTCGGGCCACGCCGACCGCCTCCAGCGCGCCGAGCAGCTCGAGGGCACGGTGCTCGGCCCCTTCGGCGCCGGCAATCCGGGCCATGGTGCGAAAGCCGAGCAGAACCGCCTCGGGCAGGGCGCTGCGCTCCAGCACGTCGAGCCGGTTGGCCAGCAGGGCGGCGGCCTCCTCGGGCTGGTTGCGTTCCCATACCGCCGAGGCCAGCACCGCCGCCAGCATGCAGGCGAAGGGGCTCCGCCGGCCGAGGTCGCCTTCGGCGCGCGCCAGGGTGGGGCGGATCAGCTGTTCGGCCAGGAGCACCTGGCCCTCCCAGATGTAGGACAGGCCGACGATGAAGTCGCCCCAGCGGTCGAGATAGCCGTAGGCCGCTCCCTGGCCGCCGCGCGGCGCCTGTTGCTGGCGCAGGCGGGCCAGCGCCGGCTGGCCGTCGAGCAGGACCCGGAAAGCCGAGCGGTTGGCGTAGACCTGCAGCAGCAGCGGTTCCTCCGGCGGCGCGTCCCCGGTCGGCGCCTCCATGGCCCACGGGTCGTGCAGCTCGGCAAAGCGGTCGGGATCGTCGGCATAGACCGCGGCGCCACTCTGGATCAGGGCGCATTCCCAGTGCAGCGCCGGATCGACCTTCGTTCCCTGGAGGATGCGCTCGATGAACCGGTTCGCTTCCTCGTGGCGTGCGCTCAGGGCCAGCGACCAGGCCGCGGCGAGCAGCAGGCGCGGCCGGCGATCGACCTCGTCGGCCGGCAGGCGCGCCAGCCACTCCAGCACCGTGCCCTGGCGCCCCTGCGTCATCAGCGATTCGTAGAGGCTGCGCTCCGCCAGGTCGTAAGCGACCTCGCGATTGCCGGCAGCGAGCGCGTGCAGCGCCGCCGCCTCCACCAGCCCCATGGCGGCCAGGCCCTCGGCCGCCCGGCTGTGCAACCCGGCCTGCTCGCTCTTCGGGAGCTTGGCGAAGCGCTGCTGCAGCTCGTCGCGCGCCAGGGCATGCATGCGCAGCCAGTCGCCGGCCTCGCTGGCGACGAAGACCGGGGTGACGCTCGCCAGCCGCGCCAGGCGCTCCGCGGCGTCGGCAGCGCCGACGACGCCGCGGCAGAGATCGGGATGCAGCGGGTCGAGGATGGAGATGCGAATCAGGAAGTCGACGTCGGCCGGAGCGAGGTTGGCCAAGAGCAGTCCGACGAAGCGGTCGCGCAGTGCGCCGGCGCTTCCGGCCATCACCGACAGGTCGAAGCGCGGGTCGTTGCCTGCCGCCATCGCCGAGAGCGCGAGCTGCAGGCCGAGCGGCCAGCCCTCGGTCAGCTCGTGCAGGCGCGCGGCCGCGTCGCGGTCGACGCGGCCGCCGAGGCGTGCGCGCACCAGCTCGATGGTCTCGTCGAACTGAAAGCGCAGCTGGGCCGGGCCGATGACGACGCAGGCGCCGTAGGCGACCAGGTCATCGATCTCGAGCCCCGGATCGGCGCGCGCGGCGATCACCACGCGCAGGTTGGAAGGCGCGTTGCGCAGCAGGTAGGCCAGGGCCTCGCGCGTGGCCTGCGGCAGGTGGTCGGCCTCGTCGACGATGAGGACGATGTCGATCGCCGAGTGCGCCACTTCGGCGAGCCAGACCGTCACGCCTTCCAGGCCCGCCGGGGCGCCGGTCGCGAACAGCGTGTGGCCGAATGTCGGCCGGCCGGCGGCGAGGCGGATCGCCAGCGCCAGGCTCTGGATGAAGCGCACCGGCTCGTCCACGACCTGTGCCGAGAGCCAGGCGACGCAGCGGCCGAGCGCCAGGTGCTCGCGGCGCCACTGCGCCATCAGCGAGGTCTTGCCGAAGCCGGCCGGGGCCTGGACCAGGACGACGGGGCGGTCGCGCAGCTCCTCCCGGTCGATCTGCAGGCGCGGCCTCACCACCTGCTGGCTCGGCACCCGCGGCGGGGTCACCTTCAGCAGCAGGTCGTCGGGCACGCACTCGGCGTTTCGCGCAGGAACAGTCGCCACGGATTTCGGGCCCTCAGCGGTCGGGCGGCAGATCGGCAGCGACGGGACGCCCCGGGAACTGCCGCCCGGTCGCCATGGTAGCGAGCGGGCGCGGCGCCGTGGCGACGTCTCGGACCCGTTCGCAGGGTCGTTGCAGAACCTTGATCCTCATCAACCATGTCGC
>DATCGH010000518.1:0-2916 GCA_036509055.1 Caldimonas sp. | reverse complement strand
TTGGCGCAGGCCTCGGCGAAAGCCTCGTTCTCCGAGAGGAAGCCGTAGCCCGGGTGGACCGCCTGGGCGCCGGTGGACTTGGCGGCGGCGAGGATCTTCTCGGCCACGAGGTAGGACTCGCGCGCCGGTGACGGGCCGATGTGCATCGCCTCGTCGGCGAGGCGGACGTGGCGCGCGGAGGCGTCGGCATCGGAATAGACGGCGACGGTCGCGATGCCCATCCGCCGCGCCGTCTTGATGACCCGGCAGGCGATCTCCCCGCGGTTGGCGATCAGGATCTTGCTAAACATGCGCCGTCTCCGCGGGAAGATCGCCTGCGTGCGCTGCGCGCACCATGCGATGTGGCTTCGCCGAAACAATCGCTGCGCGAGTGTTTTCCCCGCGGTTGGCGATCAGGATCTTGGTGAACATGGTCGGCTCGCCCTCACATCCGGAAGATGCCGAACTTCGTCGCCGGGATCGGCGCGTTCAGCGTCGCCGCGAGCGAGAGGCCGAGCACCCGGCGACTGTCGGCCGGGTCGACGACGCCGTCGTCCCAGAGCCGGGCGCTGGCGTAATAGGGATGGCCCTGGTGCTCGTATTGCTCGAGCAGCGGTGCCTTGAAGGCGCGCTCCTCTTCCGCCGACCACGCGCCGCCGCGTGCCTCGATGCCGTCGCGCTTCACCGTGGCGAGCACCGCCGAGGCCTGCTCGCCGCCCATGACGCTGATGCGCGCGTTCGGCCACATCCAGAGGAACCGCGGCGAGTAGGCGCGGCCGCACATGCCGTAGTTGCCGGCGCCGAACGAGCCGCCGATCAGCACCGTGAGCTTGGGCACCTGGGCGGTGGCGACGGCGGTGACCATCTTCGCGCCGTCGCGGGCGATGCCGGCGTTCTCGACCTTCTTGCCGACCATGAAGCCGGTGATGTTCTGCAGGAACAGCAGGGGCACGCGCCGCTCGCAGCAGAGCTCGATGAAGTGCGCGCCCTTCTGCGCGCTCTCCGAGAACAGGATGCCGTTGTTGGCGATGATCCCGACCGGCATGCCGTAGAGCCGCGCGAAGCCGGTGACCAGGGTGGCGCCGTAGCGCGCCTTGAACTCGTCGAGCCGCGAGCCGTCGACGATCCGGGCGATCACCTCGCGCACGTCGTAGGGCTTCCTCGTGTCCCGAGGGATCACGCCGTAGATCTCCTTCGGGTCGTAGAGCGGCTCCTCGCTCGGCTCGAGCGTCACCGTCTCGGGCTTGATGCGGTTCAGGCTGGCGACGATGCGCCGGGCGATCGCCAGGGCGTGGCGATCGTCGTCGGCGAGGTGGTCGGCCACGCCCGAAAGCCGGGTGTGCACGTCGCCGCCGCCGAGCTCCTCGGCGCTCACCACCTCGCCGATCGCCGCCTTCACCAGCGGCGGTCCGCCGAGGAAGATGGTGCCCTGGTTCTTGACGATCACGGTCTCGTCGCTCATCGCCGGCACGTAGGCGCCGCCTGCCGTGCACGAGCCCATGACGACGGCGATCTGGGCGATGCCCTGGGCGCTCATGTTGGCCTGGTTGAAGAAGATCCGGCCGAAGTGCTCGCGGTCGGGAAACACCTCGTCCTGGCGCGGCAGGAAGGCGCCGCCGGAATCGACCAGGTAGATGCAGGGCAGGCGGTTCTGCAGCGCGATCTCCTGCGCCCGCAGGTGCTTCTTCACCGTCATCGGGTAGTAAGTGCCGCCTTTCACCGTCGCGTCATTGGCGACGATCATGCATTCCTGCCCCGAGACCCGGCCGATGCCGGCGATCATCCCCGCGGCAGGCGCCTCGCCGTCGTACATGCCGAAGGCGGCGAGCTGGCCGATCTCGAGGAAGGGCGAGCCCGGGTCGAGCAGCCCGTCGACGCGCTCGCGCGGCAGCAGCTTGCCGCGCGCCGCATGGCGCTCCCGCGACTTGGCGTCGCCGCCGAGGGCGATCTCGGTGGCCTTGGCCCGCAGGTCGTCGACCTGCTGCTGAAGGGCGGCGGCGTTGCTGCGGAAATCGTCCGAGCGCGTGTCGATGCGCGAGGGGATCGCGGGCATGGGTCTCCGGCCGTCGTTGTTGCTCTGGGACGGAGCTTAACGGCAGCCGTCCGATGTAGGCCTCCGCTGACAAGGACACGGCCGAATTCGGCGCCGCGCCCTCGGCAGCGCGTCCGACGGCCGGCCGGCCCCGCATCGGGCTACGGTGAAGTCATGGACGCTCTGCAGCGTTCATTTCCGCAACTGCAAGGAGCCACCATGGCCAAGCTGAAAGCCGACCTCGCTGCCGAAGATGCGTACTGGCGCGAGAACTTCCGCGACCGCTCGTACATCGGCGACGACGACGTCTACGACGACTTCGGGCCCGCCTATGTCTACGGCGTGCAGTCGTTCCGCCGGTACGACGCCGACGGCCGCCACTTCGACGAGGTCGAGTCGGAGCTGTCGCGCGACTGGGATCAGTTCAAGGGCAAGTCCCGACTCACTTGGGAGCGTGCCAAGGCGGCGGTTCGCGACGCCTGGAACCGGCTGACCGACTGAACGACCGGACTCGAGGTCGAGGGGCGCCGCGGCGCCCCTTTTCCCCACGATTGACAGGGTCGAGTTTGTGGATTACCGTTTGGTTCAATAACCAAATGGTTATCTATGTGACCCACGATCCGCTGACACTCACCTTCGCGGCCCTTGCCGACCCGACCCGTCGCGCCATCCTGCAGCGACTCGCTGACGGGCACGCGGTGGTGAAGGACATCGCCCGGCCGTTCGGCATGAGTTCGCCGGCGATCTCGAAGCACCTGCGCGTGCTCGAGCGCGCCGGCCTCGTCGAGCAGGGGCGGCAGGCGCAATGGCGGCCGCGCCGTCTTCTCGGCCAGCCGCTCAAGGACGCCGCCGATTGGCTGCAGGCCTATCGCCCGTTCTGGGAAGCGCAGTTCGACCGGATGGAA
>DATCGH010000517.1:0-2836 GCA_036509055.1 Caldimonas sp. | reverse complement strand
ACCGCGAGCGCCGCCTTGAGGCGCTTGGCGAACGCCGGCATCTCGTCGTCGAGGTCGTCCATCAGGCCGACGGCGTCCATGTCGCTGCTCAACTTCTCGGCCTTGTCCATGCGGGCACGCAGCGCCGCCTGCTCGGCAAACATCATCTTCGCCAGCGTCGGGTCGCCGATCTTGCCGACGTCGAGCAGGGCGGCCGCGAGCGCGGCGTTGACGCTGCCCTTGAGCTCGACGCGGCGGGACTGCCAGAAGCCCTCGGTCCAGCGCTTCTGCATCTTCTTGACCAGCGCCTCGCCGGTCTTGACCAGCGTGGCCAGCGTCTTCGTGGCCGCCGGCGACGGGTCGCGCCTGGCGGCCTCGACCTTGGCCTTGAACGCCTTGACTTCGCCGGCAGACTCGGTCTTCTCCCGCTCCGGCCCGAAGGCCTTGAAGCCTTCGTCCACGGCGGTCATCACCGTGTCGATCTTGGCGATCGCCTGTTGCCTGGCCTTGTCGACCGGGGCGTTCTTCGTCGTCATGATTCTTTCCTTGGCAGCGCGGTGTGGGAGGGCGGGCGCCGGATCTGGCGTTCCGCTGCGACCCGGCTGTGCCGGCGTGACCGGGTCGATGGCCGTGATCATTGCGAGCCGCCGTATCGGCGCCGCTTCAGTCCGGCCGGTGTCGGGTTTCATTTGTTTCACCGCCGCCGGCGGCGGCACAACAAACGAATCGCTCGGGGTCGCCGCGGCGCCGCAACGCCTCGATAAACTGCGACCAGCATTTCGCGGCAGAGGAGTGAGATGGTCCAGGCGGCATCCGGCCCCCAGTTGCTCGTCGTCGACGATGAGCCCGAGCTGCGCTCCCTGCTGGTCGAGTACTTCGCCCGCCACGACTTCGCGGTCGAGGCGGTCGCCGATGCCGCCGCCGCCCGCGCCGCCCTGGCGGTGCGTCTGCCGGCGCTGGCGATCCTCGACATCAACATGCCAGGCGAGAACGGCCTGTCGCTGGCGCGCTGGCTGCGCGAGGCGCATCCGCGGGTCGGCCTGATCATGCTCACGACCGCGAGCGACACGATCGACCGGGTCGTCGGCCTCGAGCTCGGCGCCGACGACTACGTGCCCAAGCCGTTCGAGATGCGCGAGCTGCTCGCCCGGGTGCGGGCGGTGCTGCGCCGCGCCGAGACGACGGCCGCGGCGGCGGCCGCTCCGGCGCCGGCCGGCACACCCACGGGTGCGGCCCCGGCGGGCCGTCGGGTCGCCTTCGGTGCCTGCGTGCTCGACCTCGACGAGCGGCGCCTCCTCGGCGCCGACCTGCGCGACATCGACATCAGCGCCGCCGAGTTCGACCTGCTGGCGCTGTTCGCCCGCCATCCCAACCGGCCGCTCAACCGCGACCAGATCATGGAGCAGGCGCACAACCGCGGCTGGGACGTGTTCGATCGCTCGATCGACCTGAGGATCATGCGGCTGCGGCGCAAGATCGAGAAGAACCCGGACAAGCCGGAGCTGATCAAGACCGTGCGCAACGTCGGCTACGTGTTCGTGCCCGCCGGCGACCGCTGACGGGCCGCCGCATGGACGAGCCGCGCCGGATCACCTCGCTCGGGCACACCCGCTGGTCGGACGCACCGGCGGCGACGCTCGACGCGCGGCTCGGCGCGGTGCTGCTCGACCACATCACCCCGCGCCTGGCGCTGATCGACCGCGAGCAACGCTACGTCTACGCCAACCGCGCGATGCTCGAGTTCGTCGGCTGGACCGCCGAGGCGCTGGTCGGCCGGCGGGTGAGCGAGGTCATCGGCGAGGCGACGTACGCCGGTTATCGGCCGATCTACGAGCGGGTCTGGGGCGGCGAGACCGTCCGGCTCGAAGGCTGGGTGTCGTTTGCGCAGCGCGGCCGCCGCTACATGACCGAGACTTTCATTCCCTACGGGCGCGAGGGCGGCGAGATCGAGCTGGTGGCGGTGTTCCGCCGCGACCACACCGAGCTGAAGACGCGCGAGCTCGAGCTGGCCGAAGGGATGGCCCAGCTGCACCGCAGCGAGGCGCTCAAGTCGGCGATCTTCGATCACGCCTTCGCCGCGCTGGTCTCGACCGACGCCGCCGGCCACATCGTCGAGTTCAATCCGGCGGCGGCGGCCATGTTCGGCCGAAGCCGCGACGAGGTGCTCGGCCGGCCGGTCAGCGAAGTCGTGATCCCCGAGCGCTTTCGCCCCGCCCACGACGCCGGCATGCGGCGCCTGCAGGAGGGCGGCGAGGGCCGGGTGCTCGGCAAGCGGCTGGCGATGCATGCGCTGCGCGCCGACGGCAGCGAGTTCCCGATGGAGATGGTGCTGTGGCGCACCGCGGCCGGCGGCGAGGTCTTCTACACCGCGTCGATCGCCGACGTTTCCGAGCGGCACGACGCCGAGCGGCAGATCGAGCGCCAGCGCGAGGCCCTGCGCCAGAGCGAGAAGCTCACCGCCATGGGGAGCCTGCTCGCCGGCGTCGCCCACGAGCTCAACAACCCGCTGGCGATCGTCATGGGCCGGGCCGGCCTGCTCGAGGAGAAGTGCGAGGACCACCCCGCGCTGAAGGCCGACGCGGCGCGCATCCGCGAAGCGGCCGAGCGCTGCGGGCGGATCGTCCGCACCTTCCTCGACATGGCGAGGAACCGCCCGTCGCGGCGCAGCCCGGTGTCGCTCAACGAGATGGCCCGGGCCGCGGCGGAGATGCTGCTGTACGGCTATCAGACCCACGACATCGAGCTCGAGCTGTCGCTCGCCGAGGGCCTGCCGGCGGTACAGGCCGATGCCGACCAGATCGGCCAGGTGGTGATGAACCTGCTCGTCAACGCCCAGCAGGCGCTGGCCGGGTTCGAG
>DATCGH010000516.1:0-4128 GCA_036509055.1 Caldimonas sp. | reverse complement strand
GTGTTGAACATCGGCCCGGTCACGTTCCAGTGGAAGTTGTGGGTCGTGAGGTAGAGCGTGTAGGTGTCGGCGAGCAGCTTCGACAGGCCCGCGGCGATCGCGGCCCGGTCCTTCTCGCTGATGCCGATGTTGATGCGCGGTGCGGCGCTGCTGCGGGCGGCCTTGGCCATGGTTCGGTACTCCGGTTCTTGTTTCGAGCCAAGGTTAGCTCGCGCGCCGTCCGCAGGCCAATCGGAATTTGCTAGTCCGGCCATAGGCCGCGGGCGCCGGACCGAGCCCGGCGCAGCGCGGCCGCTCAGGCCGGACCTTCCTGGCGCAGGCTGTTGCCGAGCGCGGTCTTGCGCACGATCACCGCGAATGCCTGGACTGTCGCCGCCCGCTTGGTCTCGAGGCGCCAGAGCAGGCCGGGCGTGCGGATCGGCGTCGGGCTTTCGATCGGGATCATCGCCAGGCCGGTCATCGCCGCCGGCACGGCGTTGATCGCCGCGATCGCGCCGATCTGCATGCGCAGCACCAGGCCGAGCATCGGCGCGATGGTCGAGAACTCGGCGATGACGATCGGCTCGGCGCCGCTCGCCTTGAAGCATTCCTCGAGCAGGGTGCGGGTGGCGAAGTACTCGGGCAGCAGCACCAGCCGCTGCTGGTGCAGCTCGACCATGCGGATGCGCTTGCGGCCGGCGAGCGGATGGCTCTCGGCCACCACCAGCACCATCTCCTCGTTGTAGAGCGGCTCGAACCAGAGGTCGGTCGCGCCGCTCGGCCGGTAGGCGATGCCGAGATCGAGCTCGCCGGCACGCAGCTTCTCGCCGATCTGGTCGGCGGCGAGCTCCTCGACCCGCACCCGCACCGTCGGATGGCGGGCGAGGAACAGGGCCACGCACTCCGGGATCAGGCCGATGTTGAAGGTGTGGGTGGCGCCGACCCGCACCTGCCCGGTGAGCCCGCCGCTGCCAGGCTTGAGCATGGCGATGCCCTGGTCGACCTCCTTCAGGGCCCGCACCGCGAAACCGAGGAAGAGCTCGCCGGCCTCGGTGGTGACGACCTTCTTGCCGATGCGGTCGAAAAGCGGCTGGCCGACCTCTTCCTCGAGCTGGCGGATCTGGTGCGACAGGGTCGACTGGGTGACGTGAACCCGCGCCGCCGCCCGGGTGAAGCTGAGGTGCTCGGCCACGGCGACGAAGTAGCGAAGATGCCTCAGCTCCATGGAAACCCGGCTGTCGAATCGATGCTGTCGATCATATCGATGCGAAAACGTCACTTCCTCGGCCCTGCCGCGCTCCCTAAGCTTCGCCCCCGAGCGGATGCCCATGCCGCCGGCAGCGACCCCAGGAGACAAGATGTCCGAGTACAACCAGGAGCGGCTGACGCAGGACGTCGTCGATGCATTCGCCAAGACGCCCGATCCGCGGCTGCGCGAGATCATGACGGCGCTGGTCAAGCATGTGCATGCCTTCGCCCGCGAGGTCGACCTGAAGCCCGAAGAGTGGCTTGCCGGCCTGCAGTTCCTCACCCGCACCGGTCAGATCTCGACCGAGAAGCGTCCCGAGTTCATCCTCCTCTCCGACACGCTCGGCCTGTCGATGATGGTGGTCTCGCTGGCGCAGGCGCGCGCCAGCGGCAAGAGCACCGGCGCGACGCCGGCGACCGAAGCCACGGTCGAGGGCCCGTTCTACTGGCCCGGCGCGCCCGACCTGCCGCTCGGCAGCGACATCGGCGAAGGCGTCCCGGGCGAGCCGACCCTCTACATGGGCCGGGTCACCGATTGCGACGGCAAGCCGCTCGCCGGCGCCCTGCTCGACGTCTGGTCGGGAGACGGCGAGGGCAAGTACGACGTCCAGCTCTCGGCCGAGCCGACGATGAAGGCGCGCGGGCGGTTCCGCACCGATGCCGAGGGCCGCTACTGGTTCTGGTCGATCCGCCCTACCTACTACCCGGTGCCGGACGACGGTCCGGTGGGCGAGATGATGCGGACCACCGGCCGCAGCATCTTCCGCCCGGGCCACCTGCACATGATGGTCTCGGCCGACGGCCACGTGCCGCTCACGACCCACATCTTCGTCGCCGGCAGTCCCTACATCGATCAGGACGCGGTGTTCGGCAAGCGCGACAGCCTGGTGGTCGACTTCGATGCCCATCCGCCCGGCAAGGCGGTCGACGGCCGCTACATGAAGGTCCCCTACCACTCGGCGAGCTACGACTTCCGCCTCGCGGCGACGCCGGCCTGACCCAGGTCGCCCCACGCAGCGCTTTCAGGAACCGGCCATGAAAATCGGCAAGGCGACCGTGCCGCGCACGGCGATCTGCACCTCGGACGAGCACACGATCGTCATCCGCGGCCGCGATCTCTCGAAAGAGCTGATCGGCAAGGTCTCGTTCATCGAGCACTTCTTCCTCCTGCTCGTCGGCCGGCTGCCTTCGGCCGGCGAGGCGGCGGTGCTCAATGCGACGCTGGTGGCGATCGCCGAGCACGGCCTGGTGCCGAGCGTGCAGGCGGCCCGCATGACCTTCGCCGCCGCGCCGGATGCGATGCAGGGTGCGGTCGCCGCCGGCGTGCTCGGCTGCGGCTCGGTGGTGCTCGGCTCCTCCGAGACCGCGGGCCGGATGTACACCGAGATCGACGCCAAGGTCGCTGCCGGCGGCAAGCTCGATGCCGCCGCGCTCGAAGTGATGCAGGCCTGGCGTGCCGCCGGCAAGCAGATCCCCGGCTACGGTCATCCGCTGCACAAGGAGCGCGACGAGCGGGTCGGGGCGCTGTTCGCCGTCGCCCGCGACGCCGGCACCGACCTGCGCTTCATCGCCATCGCCGAGGCGGCCGAGGCGCGGCTGCCCGAGGTGCTGGGCAAGCCGCTCAAGCTCAACGTCTCCGGCGCGATTCCGGCGGTGCTGCTCGGTGCCGGCTTTCCGGCAGCCGCACTCAAAGGCGTGCCGATCCTGGCGCGCACCGCCGGGCTGATCGCCCACCTCTACGAGGAGATCCGGCAGCCGATCGGCTTCGCCCTCTCCTACCAGGCGACCCGCGAGATGGAATACGAGGGCGACGTGCCGGAAGGGTTTGGCAGCAAGTGAGCGCTCGCCCATGAGCCAGGTCCTGGCAGGCATCAGGGTCGTCGAGCAGGGCACCTTCATCACCGGCCCCGCGGCCGGCATGCTGCTCGGCGACCTTGGCGCCGATGTCGTCAAGGTCGAGGTGCCGGTCACCGGCGACCCGTTTCGCGCCTTCCAGGGCGGCCTGTACAGCCCGCACTACCAGACCTACAACCGCAACAAGCGCAGCATCGCCCTCGACACCAAGCAGCCGGCCGATCAGGCGGTGATGGACGAGCTGATCGTCGGTGCGGACGTGTACATCCAGAACTTCCGGCCGGGGGTCGCCGACAAGCTCGGGGTCGGACAGACGCGTCTGCGCGCGCTCAATCCGCGGCTCGTCTACTGCTCGATCAGCGGCTTCGGCCCGAGCGGCCCGGCGCGCGACCGGCCGGCCTACGACACCGTGGCGCAGGCGGCGAGCGGCTTCCTCGGCCTCTTGGTCAATCCCGAGAACCCGCGCGTCGTCGGCCCGGCGATCGCCGATTCGCTGACCGGCTTCTACGCCGCCTACGGGATCATGGGGGCGCTGATCGAGCGCGGCCGCACCGGCGTCGGCCGCACCGTCGAGGTCTCGATGCTCGAGGCGATGGCGCACTTCAACCTCGACGCCTTCACCCACTTCTTCCAGGTCAACGAGGTGATGGGCCCGTACAGCCGGCCGCGGGTCTCGCAGTCGTACGTGCTCGAGTGCAGCGACGGCAAGTGGATCGCCCTGCACATGTCGTCGCCGGAGAAGTTCTGGCAGGGGCTGGCGCGGACGATCGAGCTGCCCGACCTGTTCGCCGAGCCGCGCTTCGCCACCCGCAATGCCCGGATCGAGAACCAGGAGGCGCTGATCGCCCTGCTCGGCGAGCGCTTCAATCGCCGGCCGCGGGCCGAATGGTGCGGGCGCCTCAATGCCGAGGACGTGCCGAATTCCCCGATGTACGACACCAGCGAAGCGCTCGAAGATCCGCAGGCCAGGCACCTCGAGCTCACGGCCTCGGCGACGCATCCGGTGATGGGCCTGTTCCGCACCGTTCGCTCGCCGGTCTCGTTCGA
>DATCGH010000515.1:0-3110 GCA_036509055.1 Caldimonas sp. | reverse complement strand
AAGACCAAGGACACCCTCCCCCCGTTCGAATTGCCGAAGGCCAAGACCGGCATCCAGGGCCTCGACGAGATCACCGGCGGCGGCCTGCCGCGCGGCCGGCCGACGCTGGTCTGCGGCAGTGCCGGCTGCGGCAAGACCATGCTTGCCGCCGAGTTCATCGTCCGCGGCGCCACCGCGATGGGCGAGCCCGGGGTCTTCATGACCTTCGAGGAAAGCGCCGCGGAGCTCAGCGCCAACGTGCGCTCGCTCGGCTTCGACCTCGACCGGCTGGTGCGGCAGAAGAAGGTCGCCCTCGATTTCGTCCACATCGAGCGCAGCGAGATCGAGGAGACCGGCGAGTACGACCTCGAGGGCCTCTTCATCCGCCTCGGCCATGCGATCGACACCGTCGGCGCGAAGCGGGTCGTTCTCGACACGGTCGAGGCCCTGTTCGCCGGGTTGCCGAATCACGCCATCCTGCGGGCCGAGCTGCGGCGCCTGTTCCGCTGGCTGAAGGCCCGCGGCGTCACCGCGGTGATCACCGGCGAGCGCGGCGGAAACACCCTCACCCGTCACGGCCTCGAGGAGTACGTGGCCGACTGCGTGATCCTGCTCGACCATCGCATCATCGACCAGATCTCGACCCGGCGACTGCGCGTCGTCAAGTACCGCGGCACGCCGCACGGCACCAATGAGTACCCGTTCCTGATCGGTGCCGCCGGCATCTCGGTGCTGCCGATCACCTCGATGCGGCTCGATCACAAGGCCCTGAACGAGCGCGTCTCGACCGGCATCGCCGGCCTCGATGCGATGTTCGGCGGCAAGGGCGTGTACCGGGGGAGCAGCGTCCTGGTCTCGGGCTCGCCCGGCACCGGCAAGAGCACGGTCGCGGTCGCGTTCCTCGATGCCGCCTGCCGGCGGAAGAAGCGGGCGCTCGTGTTCTGCTACGAGGAATCGGCGAGCCAGGTGATCCGCAACATGCGCTCGGTCGGCGTCGACCTCGCCCCCTGGGTCGAGAGCGGCCGACTCCTGATCCACGCCACCCGGCCGACGCTGCAAGGGCTGGAGCAGCACCTGGTCGAGATGCACAGCCTGGTGAAGGCGTTCCGGCCGGCGCTCGTCGTCGTCGACCCGATCAGCAACCTGACGATCAGCAACACCGACAGCTCGCTCAAGGCGACGCTGATGCGTCTCATCGACTTCCTCAAGGAGCAGGGCATCACGGGCGTCTTCACCAGCCTCACGGCCGACGGGGCGCTGGCCCTCGCCGACACCCAGCTCGGCATCTCCTCGCTGATGGACACCTGGCTGATGCTCGCCAACTTCGAGGCCAACGGCGAGCGCACCCGCACGATCCAGGTGCTGAAATCGCGCGGCATGCCGCACTCGAACCAGGTGCGCGAATTCGTCCTCAGCCGGCGCGGGATCGAGCTGGTCGACGTCTACATGCCGGGGGACCGGGTGCTGACCGGCTCGGAGCGCGTCGCCCACGCATCGCGCGCCGAGGCCGCCTCGGTCGGATCGGGCGGAGCGAAGTGAAAGGAGGGCCGATGAGCACTGTCCCCGAAACGAAAGCGAAGCGGAAGGTCGCCGCTTCCGCCGAATGGCAGCTCCGGCTCTACGTCGCCGGGCAGACGGCGAAATCGGTGGCGGCGCTCGACAACCTGAAGCGGCTGTGCGAATCGCATCTTGCCGGCCGCTACGAGATCGAGGTGATCGATCTGCTGGTGAATCCGACCCTCGCCGCCGGCGATCAGATCCTGGCGGTGCCGACCCTGGTGCGCAAGTTCCCGGAGCCGATCCGAAAGATCATCGGCGACCTGTCGAACGAGGGCAAGGTGCTGGTCGGCCTCGACGTCCAGCCGATCGGCAAGGCACCGTCATGAACGCGCCGCAGCCCCTCGTGTTCTGCCTCTACCTCGCGGGCAACACGCCCGTGTCGGCGCGGGCCGTGGTCAACACCCGGCGCTTCTGCGAAGAGCATCTCGAGGGTCGCTACGAGCTCGAGATCGTCGACATCTCGCTCCATCCCGAGCGGGTCCGGGAGGCGCAGATCATCGCCGCGCCGACGCTGGTGAAGAAGCTCCCCCTGCCCGAGCAGCGCGTGATCGGCGACATGTCGCGCACCGAGCGGCTGGTGCAGCGCTTCGACCTCGCGCAGAGGGCGGCATGAGCGAGGAAGCGCGCCTCAGGGCCGAGAACGCCGAGCTGCGGGCGCAACTGCAGGAAGCCGAGGAGACGCTGTCGGCGATCCGCAGCGGCGAGGTCGATGCGCTCGTCGTCGGCACCCAGATCTACACCCTGGAAAGCGCCGACGCCAGCTCGAACCGGCTGCGCAAGGACGTGCTCGCTCAGATGGAGGACGCGGTCGTCGCCTGCGACGATGCCGAGCACGTGATCTACCTGAATCCGGCAGCCGAAGGGCGCTATGGCACGAGCTCGTCGGCGGCGCTCGGCCGGATCTGGACCCAGCTGTTCGAGGAGCGCTGGGCGAGCGCCGAGGACCAGCGCAAGGCGGCCGAAGAGCTCGAGCAGAGCGGCGTGAGCCGCCGCCACACGCTGCAGGTGACGCGCGCCGGCGCGCAGATCCATGTCGAGACCACGATCAGCCGGCTGAACGACGCCAACGGTGTGCCGATCGGCTATCTCTCCGTCATCCGCGACGTGACCGAACGCGAGCGGATCGAGGCGGCGCTGCGCGAAAGCCGCGCCCACCTGCGCTTCATGCTCGATTCGGCCGGCGTCGGCGACTGGGACTTCGACCTGGCCACCTTGGAGGTGCGCCACTCGCTGCGCCACGACCAGTGCTTCGGCTACAGCGAGCCGGTGGCGGAGTGGAACCCCGAAATCTTCTTCGCCCACGTCCATCCGGAGGACCGGGAGGTCCTCAGGGCGAGCTTCGAGGCCACGCTCGAGACCCTGAGCGACTGGCACTTCGAGTGCCGCGTGATCTGGCCCGACAACAGCATTCACTGGATCGAGGTTCACGGCGCGATCTACCGAAACGGCGAAGCGCCGGCGCGCATGCTGGGGACGATTGTCGACGTGACCGGCCGCAAGTCGGTCGAGGAGGCGCTGCGCAGCGCCGACCGCAGCAAGGACGAGTTCCTCGCCACCCTCGCCCACGAGCT
>DATCGH010000514.1:0-4169 GCA_036509055.1 Caldimonas sp. | reverse complement strand
CCAGGGTCTGTTCACCTGGAACGCGAGTCGGCGTCGCGCCCGTCGCGCCGCCGAGGAGGCGATCCGCCGCGCCCGCGAGGGCGGCGAATGGGACGGCAACGTCTACCGGCCCAAGTCCTTCAACAGGAAGGACAAGGACCGAAAGATCCACTGACCGTCGGCGCCGGCCGCGGTGGCCCCCTACCGCGCCCTCAACGGCGCAACTCTTGGTTGAAGAAGGCGAGCATGCGCTGCCAGGCCAGCTTGGCGGCATTGGCGTCGTAGCGTGGCGTGGTGTCGTTGTTGAAGCCGTGCTGCGTGCCCGGGTAGCGGAACGCGGCGTAGCGCACCCCGGCGGCCTTGAGGGCGGCGTCGTAGGCGGGCCAGGTGGCGTTGATGCGCTCGTCCTCGTCGGCGAACATCGGCAGCACCGCCGCCTTGATCTTCGGCACCTGATCGATCGCCGGCGCCTGCCCGTAGAAGGGGACGATGGCGTTGAGGTCGGGCAGGCGGGTCGCCAAGGTGTTGACCATGCCGCCGCCCCAGCAGAAGCCGACCGCACCGAGTTTGCCGTTGCCGCCCGGCACGCCCTTCAGGTACTCGGCGGCGGCGACGAAGTCCTCGCGCGTCTTGGCGGGGTCGAGCTTGGCAAAGAGGTCGCGCGCCTGGTCCTCGTTGCCCGGATAGCCGCCGAACGTGAACAGGGCGTCGGGGGCGAAGGCGATGAAGTTGTCGAGCGCGAGCCGGCGGGCGATGTCCTCGATGTGCGGATTGAGGCCGCGGTTCTCGTGCACCACCAGCACCAGCGGCAGGCCGGTCGTCGTGCTGCCCGCGGGCGGCGCGCTCGCCGGCCGCACCAGGTAGCCGCGGCCGGTGCCGTAACCCTGGGGCGACGGGAAATCGACCGTCTCGGCCTTGATCCGCGCATCGGTCTTGGGCACCTGCTGGGCGGCGGCGAAATTCGGGCTCAGCGCCTCGAGCAGGCCGGCGGCGGTGACCCCGCCGACCGCGAACCGGGCCGCACCGTCGAGGAAGCCGCGCCGGTCGATCGCGCCGTGCACGTACTTGTCGAACAGCTTGAGGACCTCGGGAGGGAAATCGGCGGCGGTGCGGCGCGGGGTCTCGCGGTCGGTCATGAAAGGATCTCCTGGTCGCGGGGGGCTTGGTTGTACCGCAGCGGCTTCGACCCCGGAGGTGGTGCTGAAAAGCCACGACGACCCGGATCACAATGAACGGGTACGGGCCGCACCGGCCTGCCAGCCGAGGCCACCGATGAGCGACGCCACCGATCTCGCCGACTGCAGCGCCCACGAGCTCCTCGCTCTCTACCGCAGTCGCAAGGCCTCGCCGGTCGAGGCGACGCGGGCGGCGCTGGCGCGCATCGAGCGGCTCAATCCCGTCCTCAACGCGTTCTGCGTCGTCGCGGCCGAAGACGCCCTGCGCTCGGCCGCCGAGAGCGAGGCGCGCTGGGCACGCAGCGAGCCGGCCGGCGATCTCGACGGCGTGCCGGTCTCGATCAAGGACCTGATCCTCGCCAAGGGCTGGCCGACGCTGCGCGGCTCGCGCACCGTCGACCCGAAGCAGGCCTGGGACGTCGACGCGCCGGCCTCGGCGCGGCTGCGCGAGGCCGGCGCGGTGATCCTCGGCAAGACGACGACGCCCGAGTTCGGCTGCAAGGGCGAGACCAACTCGCCGCTCACCGGCATCAGCCGGAACCCCTGGAATCCGCAGAAGACGCCGGGCGGCTCCTCGGGCGGCACCGCCGCGGCGGTGGCCTCGGGCATGGGGCCGCTCTCGGTCGGCACCGACGGCGCCGGCAGCGTCCGCATCCCGGCGGGCTTTTGCGGCAACTTCGGCCTGAAGCCGAGCTTCGGCCGGGTGCCGGCCTATCCGCTCTCGCCGATGGGCACGGTCGCGCACCTCGGGCCGCACACGATGAGCGTGGCCGATGCGGCGCTGATGATGAACGTGCTGAAGCGCCCCGACGCCCGCGACTGGACCTCGCTGCCGTACGACGACAGCGACTACCTGCAAGGCCTCGACGACGGCGTCCGCGGCCTGCGCATCGCCTTCTCGGCGACCCTCGGCTATGCGAAGAACGTGCATCCGGAGATTGCCGCCGCGGTCGCCGCCGCGGTGCGTGCCCTGGAGTCGCTCGGTGCACAGGTCGATGCGGTCGACCCCGGCATCGCCGACCCGCTCGAAATCACGACCGGCCTCTGGTTCGCCGGCGCCGCGGCGATCTGGAGCGGCCTGACGCCGGCGCAGCAGCAGGTCGTGGACCCGGACTTTCGCGCCGAGGCCGAGCTCGGGGCGCGCTACGGCGCGCTCGACGTCCATCGCCTCAACCTGCGCCGCGGCGAGCTCGGCTCGCACCTGCGCCAGTTCATGCAACGCTTCGACCTGATCGCCACGCCGACGCTCGCCGTGCCGGCGTTCGACGCCCGCCCCGCCGGGCACACGCCGATGGACCCCGAGGCGATGCTTGCCTGGACCCCGTTCAGCTATCCCTTCAACCTCAGCCAGCAGCCGGCCTGCACGATTCCCTGCGGGCTGACGACGGAGGGGCTGCCGATCGGCCTGCAGCTGGTCGGGCCGATGTTCGGCGATGCGGTGGTGCTGCGCGCGGCGCGCGCCTACGAGACGGTGCGGCCGATCCCGCGACCGCCGCTGAAGTTCGCGACCGCATGAGCGCGCGTCCCTGCCTCGCATTCCTCTGCGCCCATCTCACCGACGAGCGCCTCTACGCGGCGCAGATCGCGGTGCTGAGCGATGCGTTCGACTGCCGCGTCTTCGTCTTCCGCGACGAGGACTCGCTGGGGGCCATGGCAGAGACGGTCCTCGCCGGCACGCCACCGCGTTTCACCCTCGTCGGCCTGTCGCTCGGCGGCTACGCTGCCTTCGAGGTGGCCCGCCGGCAGCCGCAGCGGCTGGAGCGGCTGGCGCTGTTCGACACCCGGGCGTCCACCGATTCCGAGGCGCAGCGGGCCGGCCGCCATGCCGACATCGAGAAGGTCCGCGCCGGCGGCATCGAGGCCCTCATCCCCGAGCTGCCGGGGCGCTGGCTGCTGCCGGCGCACACGGCCCGCGCCGACCTGCTGGCGCTGATGGCCGACATGGCGAAGAGCGTCGGCGCCCGCGGCCAGCGCAATCAGCAGCTCGCCATGCTCGCCCGCCCCGACTCGCATGCCGACCTGAAGCAGCTTCATATTCCCGCGCTGGTGCTCTGCGGCGAGCAGGATCTGGCCACGCCGGTCGCCGAGCACAAGGCGATGGCGGCGTGCCTGGCCGGCTCCCGGCTCGAGATCGTGCCGCAGTGCGCCCACCTGTCGACGATCGAGCAGCCGGACGCGGTGAACCGCATCCTTGTCGACTGGCTGGCGGCGACCGGCTGACGGCCCGCCGCCGGGGAGCTCAGCTCACTCGACGGCCTTGACCATGTCCTCGACCACCTTCTTGGCGTCGCCGAAGACCATCATCGTCTTGTCCATGTAGAACAGCTCGTTGTCCAGGCCGGCGTAGCCCGCGGCCATCGAGCGCTTGTTGACGATCACCGTCTTGGCCTTGTAGGCCTCGATGATCGGCATGCCGTAGATCGGGCTGCCCTTGGTGTGCGCGGCCGGGTTGACCACGTCATTGGCGCCGAGGATGACGGCGACGTCGACCTGGCCGAGCTCGCCGTTGATGTCTTCCATCTCGAACACCTGGTCGTAGGGCACCTCGGCCTCGGCCAACAGCACGTTCATGTGCCCCGGCATGCGGCCGGCCACCGGATGGATGGCGTACTTGACCGACACGCCCTTCTCGATCAGCTTGGTCGCCAGCTCCTTGACCGCGTGCTGGGCGCGCGCCACCGCCAGTCCGTAGCCGGGAACGATCACCACCGTCTCGGCATTGCCGAGGACGAACGCGGCGTCGTCGGCGCTGCCGCTCTTGACCGGGCGCTGCTCGGTCGCTCCGCTTGCCGCCGGTCCGCCTTCGCCGCCGAATCCGCCGAGGATGACGTTGAAGAACGAGCGGTTCATCGCCCTGCACATGATGTAGGACAGGATCGCGCCCGACGATCCGACCAGGGAGCCGGCGATGATCAGCATCGCGTTGTTGAGCGAGAAGCCGATGCCGGCCGCGGCCCAGCCCGAGTAGCTGTTGAGCATCGACACCACCACCGGCATGTCGGCGCCGCCGATCGG
>DATCGH010000513.1:0-2465 GCA_036509055.1 Caldimonas sp. | reverse complement strand
TCGACGTCGGCGCCGACGAGCACCCAGTCGCGGTCGACGACCGGCAGGCCGAGCAAGGCATCGCGAACCGCACCGCCGACGAGATAGCGCTTCATCGGAATAGTCTAGGTGGCAAAGAAGAAGCGGGCCTCGGCCCGCTTCTTCTTCCGTCCCGAGCCCTCGACCGAGTCAGGCCTGCGTCCGGTACGGCTCGTCCTCGGGGATCCAGTCGTGCTCGGCCAGCGCCTCGCGCTCCCATTCGAGGAAGGCCGGCAAGGCGAGCATCTGGCGCACGTACCCGGCGCTGCGCGGTGCGAGCGGCAGGCCGTAGGTGCGCGCGCGGGTGCAGACCGGCGCGAAGTAGGCGTCGGCGATGCTGAAGCTGCCGAACAGGAACGGGCCGCCGCTCGCCTCGAGCGCTTCGCGCCACATCGCGTCGATGCGCTTCAGGTCGCGTGCCACGGCGGGCTTCTCGCGCAGCATGCGCTCGCCGATCTCTGGCAGGCTCGCCTCGAGGTTCATGCCGAAGGTGCTGCGCAGCTCCCCGAAGCCCGAATGCATTTCGGCGCAGAGGCTGCGCGCCCGGGCCCGCTGCTTCGGGTCGCGCGGCCAGAGGTGCTTTTCGGGAAAGCGCTCGGCCAAGGTCTCGGCGATCGCCAGGCTGTCCCAGATCGCGAAGCCGTCGTCGATCAGCAGCGGCACCCGGCCCGAAGGCGCGAGCGCGAGCATGGTCTTCTTGAACGGCGAGTCGTCCTCCCAGCCGAGGCGCACCTTCTTCTCCTCGAACGGGATGCCGGCCTGCTTCATCAGCAGCCAGGGACGCAGCGACCAGGAGGAGTAGTTCTTGTTGCCGATGTAGAGCTGCATGGATCGGGACCTCGTGCGTTCGGGTCGACGATCCTAGCCGCGGCTGGCTTGGGCGTGCTTGACGCTTTGGCAACGCGGCGATGCGTGGCGCGCATCGGCCGCCGGTCGGCTTCTCGTCGGCTTCGACCGACTCGGCCGCTCCGGCTTCAACCGCGCCGTGCCCGTGCCCGCCAGGCCTCGAGGCGCTTCTCGCCGGAGACGTGGCCGAGGTAGCGCGGCGCGATCGCCTCGAGTGGCACCGGTTCGATGCCGAGCCGCTCGAGACCGGGCAGCTTGCCGCTGGCGACGTTGGCGACGCGCATCGAATCGAGGTTGTCGCGCGACATCAGCGGCGTGCCCGGCAGGAGCTCCATGAGGAAGGCCTGCAGGCGGGCGACGGCCGCGGGCAAGGCGAACACCGGCCGGGGCGAGCCCGACCACCGGCCGGCGGCGCGCGCCAGCTCGGCGAGGGTGTAGATGCGCGGGCCGCAGCACTCGATCGTCGTGCCGATGGTGCTCGGATCGTCGATCGCGGCGACAACCGCGCTCGCCACGTCCTCCACCCACACCGGCTGGAAGCGGGCCTCGGCGCCCGCCAGCGGCAGCACCGGGAACACCGACTGAAGCTGGGCGAACAGGTTGAGGAAGCGGTCACGCTCACCGAAGATGACCGAGGGGCGCAGGATCGTCAGGTCGAGCGCCGCCGTCTTCAGCGCCGCTTCGCCGCGCCCCTTGGAGCGCTGGTAGCGGCTCGGCCCGTCGCTGGCGGCGCCGAGGGCGCTGACATGGATGACGCGCCTGACGCCGGCCGCCTGGCAGGCGGCCGCGAGCCGTGCGGGCAGGCGGACGTGGGTCCGCTCGAACTCGTCTTCGCTGCCGTGCAGGATGGCGACGAGGTTGATGACCGCGTCGGTGTTGCGCAGCATCCGCGCCAGCGTCGCCTCGTCGTGGACGTCGCCGACCGCCACCTCCACCGTCGGCAGGAGCTGCAGCGGCTTGGCGCGGTCGGCGCGGCGGGTGGCGATGCGGATCCGGCCGCCGGCCCCGCCGGTGCGCTCGACCAGCTTTTCGGCGACGCTGCGGCCGACGAAGCCGGTGCCGCCGAGGATCAGGAAATTGCGAGGCATGGCGGAAACGGCGCGGAGACGGGCGGAGTCGGCAAGCGGCGATTCTCGCCGAGGCCGCGCCCGCTCCCGGCTAGGGCAGCTCTTTGTCGATCGCGGGCGCGTTCGGATCGGGCGGGCCGACCGGCCGGCCGAGCCGCGAGCGCACGGTCGTGCCCTTGCCGCCGAGCGCCATGGCGTAGTAGGCCGCGTTGCTGAGCACCTTCTTGACGTAGTCCCGGGTTTCCGCGAAGGGGATGTTCTCGGCCCAGATGGCGGGCTCGAGCACCGGGCCTTCGCGCCACTTGCGCGGCCGGCCGGGACCGGCGTTGTAGGCGGCCGCGGCCATCGGCTGCGAGCCGCCGACGTCGTCGAGCACCAGCTTCAGGTAGGCGTTGCCGAGGCGCAGGTTGGTGTCGCGGTCGGTGATCAGCGCCGGCGAATAGGGCATGCCGATCTTCTTGGCCGTCCACTTGGCGGTGGCCGGCATGAGCTGCATCAGGCCGCTGGCGCCGACGCCGGAGCGCGCGTCCATGA
>DATCGH010000512.1:0-3360 GCA_036509055.1 Caldimonas sp. | reverse complement strand
CCCGTGATACCGCCGGCCGGCTGGTGCTGGTGGACATGTCGGCGCCCGACTTCGATGCCGCCCGCCACGGCTTCGACGCCGCCGGCCTCGACGCGGCGATCCACGCGGTGCGTCCCGACGGCTCGGTCGTCCGCGGCATGGCAGTGCTGCGGCTGGCCTATGCGGCCGCGGGCCTCGGCTGGTTGCTCCGTCCTTCAGGCTTCGGTCCGCTCCGGCCGGCGTTCGACGCCGCCTATCGCGTCTTCGCCCGCAATCGGAAGTCGATCTCGCGTGCCCTGGCGCCGGCGATCAATGCCGTTCGCGTCCGGCGGGAGAAGAAGGAAGGATCGTGAACATCCTGGTCTGCGGTGCCAGCGGCTGCGTCGGCCGGGCGGTCGTCCAGGCCTTGCGGTGGCGCGGCCACCGGGTGGTCGCCACCAGCCGCAAGCCCGGGGTCGCCGGCGGCGAGACGATGGCGCTCGATTTCATGCGCACCCGTTCGCCCGCCGACTGGGCCCAGGACCTACGCGCCCGGCGCATCGACGCGGTGGTCAACTGCGTCGGCATCCTCATGCCGGCCGCCGGCGCCAGCTTCGAGCGGGTGCACACCGAGGGCCCGGTCGAGCTGTTCCGCGGTGCCGCCCTCGCCGGCATCGGCCGGGTCGTGCAGGTCTCGGCCCTCGGCATCGCCGCCGCGGCCAAAGTCGGCGAAGCCGAGTACCTGCGCAGCAAGCGGCTCGCCGACGAGGCCCTGCTCGGCCTCGACCTCGATGCAGCGATCGTTCGCCCCTCGCTGGTGTTCGGACCGGGAAGCGCCAGCGCCGCCCTGTTCTCGACGCTCGCCAGCCTGCCGGTCATCGGCCTGCCGGGCCACGGCCGGCAACGGGTGCAGCCGATCCACGTGCTCGAGCTGGCCGAGATCGTCGCCGGGCTGGTCGAGCGCAGCGGCTCGGCGCGCGGCATCTACGAGCTCGGCGGCAGGGAGCCGATCGACTACCGGCAGATGCTCGCCACCTACCGCGCCGCGCAGGGTCTGGGCGAGGCGATCTGGCTGCCGGTGCCGATGCCGCTGATGACGCTCGGCGCCCGTCTCGCCGAGCGGGTGCCGCAGCGCGTCTTCAGCCGCGACACCCTGCGCCTGCTCGAGCGCGGCAGCGTACCGGCGCGCAATGCGGCGCCGGTATTGCTCGGCCGGGCGCCGAGCGGCCTGGCCGAGGGCCTGGCGGTGACGCCGCCGCGGCCACTCCTCGACACCCGGGTCGGTCTCGCCCTGCCGGTGGAGCTCGGCCTGCGCCTTTCGCTCGCCTTCCTCTGGATCTACACCGCGGCGATCAGCGCCTGGCTGCCCGAGCGCTCCGGCGTCCTCGAGCTCCTGGCCCGCTGCGGCTTCGTCGGCGCGACCGGGCAGGCGGCACTGGCGGCCTCATGCGCACTCAACCTGACGCTCGGCGTCCTGACGCTGCTGCGTCCTTCGGTGCTGCTCTACGCGGTGCAAAGCGGCGCGGTCGTCGGCTACACGCTGACCGCGGCCTTCAACGTGCCCGAGCTGACGATCGACCACTGCGCGCCGCTGGTCAAGAACCTGCCGGTGCTCGGCTGCGTCATCGTGCTCTGGCTGGCCGAAGCGGGCCGCCCGTCGCCTCGCACCACCCGCGCCGCGACCCGGCGTGGCGGCGTCCACGTCGTCAGGCCGTGGCCGCCGTCACCACCACTTCGACCCGCCACTCGGGACGTGCCAGCCTAGCCTCGACCGTGGCCCGCGCCGGCGCGGCGCCGGCCGGCACCCAGGCGTCCCAGGCGGCGTTCATGCCGGCGTAGTCGGCGATGTCGGCGAGAAACACCTGGGCGCGGAGGATCCGCGTCTTGTCGCTGCCCGCCTCGGCGAGCAGGCGATCGATCGCCGCCAGCACCTGGCGCGTCTGGCCGACGATGTCCTGGGTGGCGTCGTCGGCCACCTGCCCGGCCAGGTAGACGGTGCCGTCGTGGATCGCCGCTTCGCTGAAGCGGGCGGCGGGGTGGAGTCGCTGGATCGTGGCCATCGGAATCTCTGGAAGTAGCTGCGGCTGGCGATTCTCTGCTCACGGCCTCCCGATTGCCCCGCACGGAGGCGCGATGGTGCCCAGCAACGTCCCTGCCCGTCTCGACCGGCTGCCGTGGTCGCGCTGGCACTGGCGCGTCGTCTTTGCGCTGGGCGTCGCGTGGGTGCTCGACGGGCTCGAGGTCACGATCGTCGGCGCCATCGGCAGCATGCTCGAGCGGCCGGACACGCTGGGGCTCAGCGCTGCGCAGATCGGCTGGGCCGGGTCGCTCTATGTCGCGGGCGCGGTCGTCGGCGCGCTGGTGTTCGGCCGCCTGGCCGATCGCCTGGGGCGCAAGCGGCTGTTCATGATGACCCTGGCGGTCTACATGGGTGCCACCGTGGCCTGCGGTTTCTCGACCGGATTCGCCAGCTTCGCCTTCTTTCGCTTTCTCACCGGCATCGGCATCGGCGGCGAGTACGCGGCCATCAACTCGGCCATCGACGAACTGATCCCGGCGCGCGTGCGCGGGCGGGTGAACCTGGCGATCAACGGCAGTTTCTGGGTCGGCGCGGCCCTGGGCGCGCTGCTGAGCCTGGTGCTGCTCGACGAGCGTGTGCTCGGTCCCGAGCAGGGTTGGCGCGCCGGCTTCCTGCTCGGCGCGCTGCTGGCGGCGGCGATCCTGCTGGTGCGCCGGCACGTGCCCGAGAGCCCGCGCTGGCTGCTGGCGCATGGCCGCGCCGACGAGGCGGCGCGTGTGCTCGACGAGATCGAGGCCAGCGTGCGCGCCGAGAACCCGCAGGCCTTCGCCAGCGACAGCGCGCACGCCGAAGTGACGTTCACGCGCAACGTGCTGCCCAGCCTGGGCGAGGTGGTCCATGTGCTGCGGCGCCGCTACCTGAAGCGCAGCGTCGTCGTGCTCGCCCTGATGGTGTCGCAGGCCTTCTTCTACAACGCGATCTTCTTCACCTATGCGCTGGTGCTGACCCGCTTCTACGGCGTGGCCGACACCCGGGTCGGGCTGTACCTGCTGCCCTTCGCCGTGGGCAACGTGCTGGGGCCGCTGATCCTCGGGCCGCTGTTTGACCGCATCGGCCGGCGGGCGATGATCGGCGCGACCTATGCGCTCTCGGGCGTGGGCCTGCTGCTCATCGGCGTGGGCTTCGTCCTCGGCGTGCTCGACGCGACGACGCAGACGCTGGCCTGGTCGGCGGTGTTCTTCCTGGCGTCGGCGGCCGCGAGCTCGGCCTACCTCACGGTCAGCGAAGTCTTCCCGCTGGAGATGCGGGCCCTCTCGATCTCGATCTTCTACGCCGTCGGCACGGGCGTGGGTGGCTTCGCAGCGCCGGCACTGTTCGGCGCG
>DATCGH010000511.1:0-4634 GCA_036509055.1 Caldimonas sp. | reverse complement strand
ATGAACCTGCCGTGGCTCGAGGGCCAGCCGGGCCTCGGCAGCTACGACGCAGTGCTCGACTTCGGCTGCCTCGAGCACGTGTTCGATTTCCCGGTCGCGTGGCGCAATTGCGTCGCCCTCTGCCGCGTCGGCGGCCACTTGTTCCACTCGCTGCCGGCGAACAACCTGAGCGGCCACGGCTTTTATCAGTTCTCGCCCGAGCTGTTCTTCAACCTCTACCAGGCGAAGAACGGCTTCGAGCTGCTCGGCATCTGGTTCGCGATGAAGGCCGATCCGCGACACTGGTGGAAGGTCGCCGATCCGGCCGCGGTGCGCCATCGCGTCACCTTGCGCAACGCTCACGAGGTCTACATGCTGGCGGTCGCGAAGAAACTGGCGGAAGTCGGCCCCTTGCCGCCGCCACAGCAATCGGACTATGCGCAGAGCGAATGGCTGAAACCTGGCGCCAACGCCGTCGAGCCCGGCAGCCCGAGCGGCGCGGGCCGGGCGCTGGCGGCGCTCGGCCTGCTCGATGCGGCGCGCCTCGCGCGCGAGCGGCTGCGCGCCCTGCGCGAGAGCGGCCTGGCGCTGCCCGCGCCCGACTACCAGCGGGTCGACGTCGCCGCACTGCTGCGCCGCGACGCGCGGGCCTGAGGACCAGGGCGACGATGCGGCCGACCCATGTGCTGCTGCTCTGCGAAAGCCTGGCGCTGCCCGGCGGCGTCGAGCGCTTCGTCTGCGAGCTCGCCGACGCACTTGCCGGCCGCGGCCTGAAGGTGACGCTCGGCAGCGTCGACACGCCGCGCGAGCACCTGGCCTATCCGGTCGGCCCGGCTGTCAGCGTGGTCGCTTCGGGTCCGTCGCAACTCGCCCGCACGCCGCGCACCCGGCTCGGCCGGATGCCGCAGATCCTCGGCGAGCGCTGGCGTGCCGGCCGCGCCCTCGGCCGGGTGATCGACCTCGTCGGCGCCGATGCGATCGTCCTCAACGGCCTCGTCACCGCCTGCTCGGTGCTGGTGGCGAAGAAGTCGGCGCGGTCGCGCAGCATCTGCTGCGACCACAACCATTTCACCGCCCGCTCGGCGATCTGGCAGCGGATGCGCGCCAAGCTCTATCCGCAGGTCGGCGCGGTCGTCAGCCTGACCGAGGCTGACCGGCCCAAGTTCGCGGCACTGAATCCCAACACCCAGGTCATCCTCAACACCTCGTCGCTGCATGCCGGTTCGCCCGCCCTCCCCGAGGTGCCGCACGTGCTCGCGGTCGGCCGGCTCCAGTTGCAGAAGGGCTTCGACCTGCTGCTGCAGGCCTGGCAGTCGGTGCAGCGGCAGATGCCGGAGGCACGCCTGCGCATCGTCGGCGCCGGCCCGCTCGGCGCCCAGCTCACCGCCCTGGCGACGAGCCTCGGCATCGCGGCGAGCGTCGAGTTCATCGCGCCCACCGACCAGATCGAGGCGCGCTACCGCGAGGCGGCGGTGTTCGTGCTCTCGTCGCGCTACGAAGGCATGCCGCTCGCCCTGCTCGAGGCGCAGGCGCTCGGCGTGCCCGCGGTCGCCTTCGATTGCCCCACCGGACCGCGCGAGATCCTGAGCGAGGCCACCGGCGTGCTGGTTCCCTCCGGGGACGTGCCGGCGCTGGCGCAGGCGATGCTCCGCCTGCTGCGCGATCCGGCGCTGCGGGCACGGATGGGTGCGGCCGGAATCGCCCGCGACCGCGAGATCTTCAGCCGTGCCCGCCAGGTCGGTGCCTGGGCGGCCTTGATCGACGAGGTGGCGACCGCGGCGGGCGAGCCCGTGCCGACGATCCGCTGACACCATGCCGCGCGTCAGCATCATCGTCCCCTGCCGCAACGAGAAGCCGCATCTCGCGGCGTTCGCGAACAGTGCGCTGGCGCAGAGGCTGCCTGCGGGGTGGACGCTCGAGATCGTCATCGCCGACGGCATGAGCGACGACGGCACGCGCGAGGCGCTGGCCGAGCTGGCGGCGCGCGATCCGCGGCTGCGGTTCGTCGACAACCCGGGGCGGATCGTCTCGACCGGGCTCAATCGGGCGCTGGTCGACGCCGCCGGCGAGGTGGTGGTGCGGATGGACGTGCACACCGAGTACGCGCCCGACTACGTCGCCGAGTGCCTGATGGCGCTGCACCTCACCGGCGCCGACAACGTCGGCGGGCCGTGGCGGGCCGTCGCCGATCCGCAGGGCGGGCCGACCCAGGCGGCAGCGGCGGCGGCTTTCCAGTCGCGCTGGGTGGCCGGCGGCGCGCTCTCGCGCCAGCTCGACTACGACGGCCTGGCCGACACCGTCTACCTCGGCGCCTGGCCGCGGCAGGTCTTCGAGCGCTTCGGCGGCTTCGACGAGACCCTGGTGCGCAACCAGGACGACGAGCACAACCTGCGCATCGTCAAGGGCGGCGGCAAGGTCTGGCAGGAGTCGCGCATCCGCAGCAGCTACCGGCCGCGGGCGACGCTCGGCCAGGTGTTCCGCCAGTACCTGCAGTACGGCTACTGGAAGCCGTTCGTGATGAAGAAGCACGGCCAGCCGGCACGGCTGCGCCAGCTGATGCCGGCGCTGTTCATCGTCGTGCTGGCCCTGTTCACGCTGATGGCGCTCGTCGGCTGGCGCTTCTGGCCGCTGGTGACGCTGCTCGTCGCTTATGCCGGAGCGGTCGGCGCGATGACCGTGGCGGTGCTCCGCGACACGCCGCAGCCGCCGAAGGTGGCGCTGCGTGTGCCGGCGGTGATCGCCGCCTATCACGTCGCCTACGGCATCGGATCGATCGTCGGCGCCTTCGACGTGCTTCGGGGGCGGCCTGGCCGCGAGCGCTTCGCCAGGCTGAGCCGATGAGCGACGTGCCGCAGGACGACGCCGCGGGACGCCCCGCGCCCGACCCCTCGGGCCGCGCCGAGACCGACGCCGTCCGCGTCCGGTACGCGCGCCGCGCCCCGGCCGACGACCGCTACCGTCTCACCCATCCGGCGGCGCTGATGGCGATGCAGGAGCGGCAACGGGCGATGCTCGCGCTCTTCGCGCGCCAGGGCTTCGCCGATCTCGGGACGCTGCGCCTGGTCGAGGTCGGCAGCGGCGGTGGCGGCAACCTGCTGGAGCTGCTGCAGCTCGGCTTTCGCCCCGAGCACCTGGCCGGCATCGAACTCCTGCCCGAGCGCCATGCGGCGGCGCGGGCGCGCCTGCCCGAGGCGGTGCGCCTGACCTGCGGCGACGCCAGCGCCGAGCCGGTCGCGCCCGGAAGCGTCGACATCGTCCTGGTCTCGACCGTGTTCTCCTCGCTCCTCGACGACGCCTTCCAGCAGCGTCTCGCGGCGACGATGTGGCAGTGGCTGCGGCCTGGCGGCGGCGTGCTCTGGTACGACTTCACCGTCGACAATCCGCGCAACCCCGACGTTCGCGGCATGCCAGTGGCGCGGATCCGCACCCTCTTTCCCGAGGCGCGGCTCGAGCATCGCCGGGTGACGCTCGCGCCGCCGATCGCCCGGGCGGTCTGCCGCATCCAGCCGGCCGCGTATACCCTGCTCAACACCCTTCCATTTCTCCGAACCCACGCCCTTTGCTGGCTCGGCAAGAGCGGTTTGGCGCGGGTAGAATCGTGACATCAACGCATCAACGCATCACCCAGGAGAGAGTTCGTGCGCACCACGCTCGACATCGACGACGATCTGATGGTCGCTGCCAAGGAACTGGCCCGCCGCGAGCGCAGCAGTGCGGGCAAGGTGGTTTCTCGCCTGCTCCGTCAGTCGCTCACCAGCAACGCGCCGGCCACTCCGAAGGCGCCGCGACGCGCCCGTTCGGTGGCGGGCTTCGAACCGTTCCCGGCGCTGCCGGGCGCGGTCGTCACCGACGAAGACGTGAACGCGCTGCGAGAGGCCGAGGGCATCTAGTGCGATCGCTCCTGGACGTCAACGTCCTGGTGGCGCTGCTCGACGGCGCGCACCTCCATCATCGCGTCGCGACCGATTGGCTCGCGGCCAACGTCGCCCAGGGCTGGGCTTCCTGCCCTCTGACCCAGAACGGCTGCGTCCGCATCCTGTCCTTGCCGACCTATCGCAATGCGCAGCCGCCTGCCGCCGTGGCGGAGCGGCTCGGCAAGGCGACGGCGAACCGGAGCCACGAGTTCTGGCCCGATTCGGTCAGCGTCCTCGAGAAGGGCCGGCTCCGCTGGGACCACGTGCTCACCTCGCGCCAGATCACAGATGTGTACCTGCTCGCGCTCGCCGTCGCGAACGGCGGCCGGCTCGTGACGCTCGATCACGGCATCGCGACCAAGGCCGTTCCCGGCGCCGGCTCCAGGAACCTTCTCGTGCTCGGGCCGGCGAAGGAGGCTCGATGAGTCAGCCCTTCCTGCCTTTCGCCCGCCCCGAGATCGGCGACGACGAGATCGCCGAGGTGGTTGACACCCTGCGTTCCGGCTGGCTCACCACCGGACCCAAGGCCAAGCGCTTCGAGGACGACTTCAGCGCCTACCTCGGCGACCCGACGCTGCAGTCTCTGGCCGTGAATTCGGCCACCGCCGGCCTGCACCTCGCGCTCGAGGCCCTCGGCATCGGCCCCGGCGACGAGGTCATCACCACCACCCATACCTTCACCGCAACTGCCGAGGTGGTGCGCTACCTCGGCGCCGACGTGAAGCTGGTCGACATCGATCC
>DATCGH010000510.1:0-2946 GCA_036509055.1 Caldimonas sp. | reverse complement strand
GTCCATCGAATGCTCGGTGAACAGCACCGAGATGCCGCGCTCGACCACCAGGCGCTTGACCAGGGCGATCAGGTCGTTGCGCTCGCGCGGCGCCATGCCGGCGGTCGGCTCGTCCATCAGCAACAGGCGCGGCCGGTGCGCGAGCGCGATCGCGAGCTCGACCCGCTTGACGTCGCCGTACGCCAGCACGCTGGTCGCGCGCTCGGCCTGCGCCGCCATGCCGACGCTTTCGAGCAGGGCGATCGCCTCGCCGCGCAACTGCGGCCGCGCCGGGCGCCAGAAGCCATGCACGCGGCCGGCGTGCGAGAGCAGCGCCATCTGCACGTTCTCGACCACCGTCAGCGAGGCGAAGGTCTCGGCGATCTGGAAGGTCCGGCCCACGCCCTGGCGCCAGATCGCCTCGGGCTTCATGCCGAGCAGCTCGCGGCCGTCGAGCGTCACCGAGCCGGCGTCGGGCGCGAGCTGGCCGCTGACCATGTTGAAGCAGGTCGTCTTGCCGGCGCCGTTCGGGCCGATCAGCGCCAGCATCTCGCCGGCGGCCAGCGAGAAGCTCACGTCCTCGACCGCATGGATGCCGCCGAACGCCTTCGACAGCCCGCGCACCGCAAGCAAGGTCGTCGTGCTCATCGGAGCACCTTCGTGCTGCGCACTCCGGTATTCCCCTTGGGGCGGGCCGGGGTGCTCATGCCGCTTCTCGCTCACGCAGGAAGAGCTTCTTCAGCCCGCCGGCGACGCCGAGCGGAAACGCCAGCACCAGCGCCAGCATGACGATGCCGAGCAGCGCCCGCCAGTAATCGGTCTGGCGCGCCACCGTGTCCTGCAGCCAGGTGAAGAGCGCGCCGCCGACCCAGGGGCCCGTGACCGCCTGCACCCCGCCGAGCAGCACCATCACCAGGCCGTCGACCGACTTGGCGACGCCGAGCGTCTCGGGCGAGATCGTTCCCTTGGCGAAGGCGAAGAGCGACCCCGCCAGCCCGGCGATCGTGCCGGCAACGACGAACGCCGCCCACTGCAGCCGCGGCACCGCGAGGCCGATCGCCGCGGCGCGGATGGGTGAATCGCGGCTGGCGCGCAGGGCCAGGCCGAACGGCGCGTGCAGCATCCGCACCAGCAGCCCCCCGCCGGCCACGGTGCAGGCCAGCACCAGCAGGTAGTACGCGGGCTTGGGCGCCAGCCACGCGGCCGGCCAGATGCCGACCAGGCCGTTGCTGCCGCCGGTGAGCGCATCCCACTGGAACACCACCGACCAGACGATCTGCGCGAAGGCGAGGGTCAGCATCGCCAGGTACACGCCGGACAGGCGCACGCAGAACCAGCCGAAGACGAAGGCGCCGAGGGCGGCGAGCAGCGGCGCGAGCAGGAGCGAGGCCTCCATCGGCAGGCCGAGCGCCTTGACGCACAAGGCCGCGCCATACGCGCCGAGGCCGAAGTAGGCGGCGTGGCCGAACGAGTGCATGCCCGAAGGACCCATCAGGAAGTGCAGGCTCGCCGCGAACAGCACGGCGATCAGCACGTCGATCATCAGCACCACCGCGTACGGCGCGGGGCCGTTGAGGAAGGCCACCAACAGCAGCGCCGCCAGTGCCGCCCAACCGGCGCGGCGCCAGACCGCGGGCAGCGGCCGCAAGGGTTGTTCCAGCGCGGCCTGGCCGCGCACCGCCCCCTGCGGCTTGCCGAACAGTCCCCACGGGCGCCAGACCAGCACCACGGCCATCACCAGGAACTCGGCGACCAGCGTCAGCTTCGAGAGCGGAAACGGCGCGCCGAAGATCGGCACCGAGCCGGCGGCGATGCAGAACGCCTTGACCATCGCGATCAGCACCGCGGCGACGAAGGCGCCGGGAATCGAGCCCATGCCGCCGACCACGACGACGACGAAGGCCTCGCCGATCAACGCCAGGTCGAGGTTGAGATTCGCCGGCTCGTGCGGCATCTGCAGGGCGCCGCCGAGCGCCGCGAGAAAGGTGCCGAGGGCGAACACCGAAGTGAACAGCCAGCGCTGGTTGACGCCGAGCGCGCCCACCATCTCGCGGTCCTGGGTCGCGGCCCGCACCAGCAGGCCCCAGCGGGTTCGCGTCAGCAGCAGCCAGAGCGCGGCGAGCACCAGCGGGCCGACGAAGATCGAGAACACGTCGTAGCTCGGGAAGAGCTTGCCCGCCACCTCGACCGCGCCCTTCATCCCCGGCGCCTTCGGGCCGAGCAGGTCTTCCGAGCCCCAGATCCAGAGCGCCGCGTCGCGGATCACGAGCACCAGGGCGAAGGTCGCGAGCAGCTGGTAGAGCTCGGGCGCGCCGTACAGCCGGCGCAGCAGCACGATCTCGATCAACGCGCCGAGCGCGGCGACGATCAGCGCCGCCAGCAGCACCCCGCCCCACCAGCCGAGCGGGCCGATGCCGGCGAACGCCTGCGACAGCGACACCGCCGCATACAGCCCGAGCATGTAGAACGAGCCGTGCGCGAAGTTGACGACCCGGGTGACGCCGAAGATCAGCGACAGGCCGCTGGCGACGAGGAAGAGCGCCGACGCCGAGGCCAGACCCGTGAGGATCTGGAGGACGACGGCGGAGATCGACATCCGCGCCGGATCAGTCGATGGCGCGGAGCTTCTTCACCTCGTCGTCGCTCGGCAGGACCTTGGCGCCGTCGATGTAGATGTAGTCGGTCATCACGCCCTTCTGTCCCTCGAGCTTGGTCTTGCCGAGGTAGGCGCCCATGGTCGACTGGTGGTCGATCGCCCGGTAGGTGACCTTGCCGAGCGGCGACATGAAGGTGAGGCCGCTGAAGGCGGCGATCAGCTTCTCGGTCTCGGTCGACTTCGCCTTCTTGATGCCTTCGGCGATCGAGATGATGGTCGAGTAGCCGACCACCGAGCCGAGCTTCGGGTACTCGTTGTACTTGCGGTAGTAGGCGAGGAAGAACTTCTTGTGCTCGTCGGTCTGGATGCCG
>DATCGH010000509.1:0-2079 GCA_036509055.1 Caldimonas sp. | reverse complement strand
CCCAATGCCCTGCGCCCGCTGCGACGCCGACAACCCGGCCGGGGCCCGGTTCTGCAGCGCTTGCGGCGCCCCGCTGCAAGCCACCTGCCCGAATTGCGGTGCCGCCCTCCAGGACGGCCAGCGCTTCTGCAACGGCTGCGGCCTCGAGGTCGCCGCCGCCCTGCCTGTGGCCGTGGATGCGGGCGAGCGCCGCCACGCGACAGTGATGTTCTCCGACCTGACCGGCTACACCGCCCTGAACGAGGCGACAGACCCGGAAGAGGTCGAAGCGATCATGGGCCGGATCAAGGACGAGGCCACCGCCGTGATCGAGCGCCACGGCGGCACGGTCAACCAGTTCGTCGGCGACGAGATCATGGCCCTCTTCGGCGTCCCGCTGGCGCGGCGCGACGACCCGCGGCGCGCCGTTGCCGCCGCGCTCGAGCTGCACGCCGCGGTCGACCGACTGATCACCGAAATGGGCCCGGCGCCCGGCTGGCCGGGCCTCAGCATGCACACCGGCATCAACACCGGCCTCGTCGTCGCCCGGCGCAGCGACGCCCGCGCCGGCACCTATGCGCTCACCGGCGACACCGTGAACACGGCCGCCCGCCTGCGCAGCCTGGCCCGGCCTGGCGATGTGCTCGTCAGCGCCGACACCTGGCAAGAGGTGGCCGACCATTTCGAGGCCGACGAAGGGCCGGCGGTCGAGGTCAAGGGCAAGGAGCGGCCGCTATCGCCATATCGCATCCGCGGCGACCGGATGCAACCGGCCGCAGGCGGCGGCCCGCTCGTCGGCCGAGACGAGGAGCTTCGCGACTTCGCCGCCGTGGCCGCGGCCTGCGCCGAACGGCAGCGCAGCCGGGTCATCGTCGTCCGCGGCGATCCGGGCGTCGGCAAGTCGCGACTCGTCGCCGAGTTCGCGGCCCACGCCCGGACGCTCGGCTTTTCCTGCCACGCCGCCACGGTGCTGGACTTCGGCGCAGAGACCGGCCGGGACGCGATCCGCAGCCTGGCGCGCAGCCTGCTCGGCGTCGCCGGCACGGTCGAGGTGGACGAGCGTCGGGCAGCGATCGAGCGCGCCGCCGCCGCCCGATCGATCGCCCCCGACCGCCAGCTGTTCCTCTACGACCTGCTCGACGTGCCGCCGCCGCCCGCGCTGCGCGCCCTCGCCGCGGCGATGAGCACCGCGGCCCGCGAGCAGGGGTCGCTGCATGCCATGTGCGAGCTGGCGACGACGGCCGCAGCGTCCGCGCCGCTGCTGCTCATGGTCGAGGACATCCACTGGGCCGACGCCTGGACGCTGGAGCGCCTGGCCGCGCTCGCCCTGCTCGCCGCCAAGCAGCCCCTGCTGCTGGTCATGACGACGCGCTTTGCCGGCGACCCGACGGCCGCCGCCTGGCGCACCGTGCTCCATGGCGCGCCGCTGATCGGCATCGATCTCGCCCCCCTGACCACCGACGACGCGCGCCGGCTGGCGACCCAGACGTCGTCGATGCCGGCGGCCATCGTCGCCAGCTGCGTCGAGCGCGCCGAAGGCAACCCGCTCTTTCTTCTCCAGCTTCTCCTCAATGCCGGCGAGGCCGCGCAGTCGAGCCTGCCCGGGTCGATCCAGGCGCTGGTCCACGCCCGCATGGACCGGCTGGCGAGCGACGACAAGATCGCACTGCAGTCCGCCGCCGTCCTCGGCCAGCGGTTCGCCACCGATGCGCTGCGCCATCTGCTCGACAACCCGGGCTACGACAGCCGGCTGCTGGTCGAGAACTTCCTGGTCCGGCCGGACGGCAGCGAGTTCATGTTCTGCCACGCGCTCATCCGCGACGGCGCCTACGAATCGCTGCTGCACAAGCGACGCCGCCTCCTCCACGGCCGGGCCGCCGAGTGGTTCGAGTCGCGCGACCTCGCGCTTGCCGCCGAGCACTTCGACCGCGCCGAGGATCCGCGCGCCGCAGCGGCGTACCTGGCGGCGGGCAACGCAGTCGCGGCGCAGTTCCGCCATGCGGCGGCGCTCGCCCTGATCGAGCGTGGGCTCGCCCTCGCCGCGACCCACGACGTCCGCTTCGCGCTGCTCATGGCGCGAGGCCGCCTGATGCTCGAGTT
>DATCGH010000508.1:0-7585 GCA_036509055.1 Caldimonas sp. | reverse complement strand
GAGCTCGACTACCGGCTGAAGGAGCACGCCCACAGCATGGAGAACCTGTTCAAACGGTCGGAGAAGGCTTGATTTGGGGGTGGCCCTGCGCCCGGGCCGCCGCTAACATCCGGCGCTCGCTCGCCGCGTCGTGTGCTGGCGTCGCGGAATTTGAGGAGTGGACAGCAGGTCATGGGAACCCTTCCGTGGAATACCGCGGTGGTGGCGATTTCGCTGCTCGGCATCGTCCTGCTTTCCTGGTACCTGCTGTCGCGCCGCTCGGCACGGGTCAAACCCCTGCCCACCGAATGGGCCCTTTCCGCGCGACCGGTGTTTTCCACCGATGAGCGCCGCGTCTACAAGCTGATCCGCGAGGCGCTGCCCCATCACGTCGTCCTGTCGAAGCTGCCACTGGTGCGCTTCTGCCAGCCGAACGATCCGGGCGAAGTGCGCTACTGGTACGAGCTGCTCGGCTCGATCAACGTCACCTTCGCGATCTGCAGCGCCAATGGCCGGGTGCTCGCGGCGATCGACCTCGACACCGACCGCAACAATTCGCGCCGCACCTTGCAGATCAAGCAGTCCGTGCTCGGCGCTTGCCGGGTTCGCTACCTGCGCTGCCCGGTCGACAATCTGCCCTCGGCCGGTGAGCTGCAGCTGCTGGT
Organism: Caldimonas sp.; assembly: GCA_036509055.1. Classification (GTDB taxonomy): domain Bacteria; phylum Pseudomonadota; class Gammaproteobacteria; order Burkholderiales; family Burkholderiaceae_C; genus Schlegelella_A. The sequence goes on along the minus strand of DATCGH010000508.1, from coordinate 6,941 downwards.
GCCGAGCGCGACGGCCGGCACCCGCACCCCTTCCCCGCCGCCGACCAACCTCAACGAGGCGCGCGATTCGCTCGCCAGCACCGTGGCCTCGCGGCGGGCTCAGCGCACCGCCCTCTGGCAGGACTCGTCCCGTTTCCAGGATTCCTTCTTCGCTCCCGACAGCCGGCAAGACGGCTTCAGCAGCAGCGAATACCCGCTCCAGCCCCCGCCCGCGCTCGCGGCCGCAGTCGCGGCCCGCACCGGAACGCACAGCCAGCCGGGCGCGCTGAACGGACTCGATCGCCCCACCCGCAACGACGATGACGAGGACGGCGGTGCCGTGGTCATCGATCCGTTGCCGCCAGCGTCGTTCTCGCGATCGCAGCACTGAATCGCCGCGCCGCAGGGCGCGATCGGTCATGAACGACGAGACCTCCGACGACGCGCTGCCGACCGCGCCCTACGCCGACCTCACGCCGACCTCGGTGCTCGATGCGCTCGACGGCGTCGGCCTGCGCGGCGACGGCCGGATGCTGCAGCTCAACTCCTACGAGAACCGCGTCTTCCAGGCCTTTCTCGAGGACGGCCGGGTCGTCGTCACCAAGTTCTATCGCCCGGATCGCTGGAGCGACGCGCAGATCCTCGAGGAGCACGGCTTCGCCGCCGAGCTCGCCGGCGCCGAGATCCCGGTGGCCGCACCGCTCGAGCTGACGCACGATCCCGACTCGCCGCACGCCGCCGCGATCAGCTTCGCCGGCGCGACGCTCGGCATCGCCGCGATCGGCAGCCATGCCTATCGTTTCGGCGTCTGCGAGCGCCGGGCCGGGCGCGCGCCCGAGCTCGACGACCCCGAGGTGCGGCGCTGGCTGGGTCGCTTTATCGGCCGACTCCACGCCGTGGGCGCCAAGACCGCCTTCAGCCACCGGATCACGCTCGACGTCGACAGCTATGGCACCGCCAGCCGCGACTTCCTCCTGGGCCTCGACATCCTGCCGCCGGACAGCGCCGACATCTGGCTCGGGCTGGTCGATGCGGCGCTCGCGGCCTGCCGCGCCGCCTTCGATGCGGCGCCGCTGCGCAGCCTCCGCTTGCACGGCGATTGCCATCTCGGCAACGTGCTCTGGACCGAGCGCGGACCGCACTTCGTCGACCTCGACGACGCGGTCAACGGCCCGGCGATCCAGGACCTGTGGATGCTGCTCTCGGGTGACCGGGCGGCGATGTCGGGGCAGCTCCTCGACGTGCTCGAGGGCTACGAGTCGTTCATGGACTTCGACTGGCGCGAGGTCCGCCTGATCGAGCCGCTGCGCACCCTGCGCATGATTCATCACAGCGCCTGGATCGCGCGCCGCTGGCAGGACCCGGCGTTCCCGATCGCCTTCCCCTGGTTCGCCAGCCCGTCGTACTGGGCCGACCAGTGCGTGCGCCTGCGCGAGCAGCTGGTGGCGATGGCCGAGCCGCCGCTCGGCAGCCCAGCCTGAACCGCGACCGGAGCCGCTAGGCCATCAGCAGCGAGTTGACCCGCCTCACGTAGGACGCGGGATCCTCGAGCTGGCCGCCCTCGGCGAGCAGGGCCTGGTCGAACAGGATGTTCGCCAGGTCGTCGAAGTGCTCGCTCGATTCGAGCCGCTTCACCAGCGCGTGCTCGGCATTGACCTCGAGGATCGGCTCGGCCTTGGGCGCCCCCTGCCCCGCCTGCTTCAGCAGTCGGGCGAGGTGGCCGCTCATGTCGCCCTCCTCGGCCACGAGGCAGGCCGGCGAGTCGACCAGGCGGGTGGTGACGCGCACATCCTTGGCCCGGCCCTTCAGGGCCAGCTTCAACCGGTCGAGCGTCGGCTGGAACGCCGTCGCGACTTCCTCGGCCTGCTTCTTCTCGGCCTCGTCCTCGAGCTTGCCGAGGTCGACCGAGCCCTTGGCGACGCTTTGCAGCGCATGGCCGTCGAACTCGTACAGATGCGAGAGCAGCCACTCGTCGACCCGGTCGGAGAGCAGCAGCACCTCGATGCCCTTCTTCTTGAAGATCTCGAGCTGCGGGCTGTGCTTCGCGGTGGCGAGGGTATCGGCGGTGACGTAGTAGATCGCGTCCTGGCCCTCCTTCATGCGCTTCACGTACTCGGGCAGCGACACGCTCTGCACGCCACTGTCGTCGTGCGTCGAGGAGAAGCGATAGAGCTTGGTGAGGCGCTCGCGATTGGCGAAGTCCTCGCCGATGCCTTCCTTCAGCACCACGCCGAAGTCCTTCCAGAACGCCGCGTACTTGTCCTTCTCCGCTGCGTCCTCGCTGTCGGCGAGCGACTCGAGCATCGACAGCACTCGCTTGGTCGAGCCCTCGCGGATCGCCTTGACGTCGCGGCTTTCCTGGAGCAGCTCACGGCTGACGTTGAGCGGCAGATCGCTGGAATCGATCACGCCCTTGACGAAGCGCAGGTACACCGGCATCAGCGCCTCGGCGTCGTCCATGATGAAGACGCGCTTCACGTAGAGCTTGACGCCGCCGCGCTTGTCGCGGTTCCACAGGTCGAACGGCGCCTTCGCCGGGATGAAGAGCAGCTGGGTGTATTCGCTCCGGCCCTCGACCCGGTTGTGGGTGTAGGCGAGCGGCGCCTCGCTGTCGTAGCTGATGTGCTTGTAGAACTCCTCGTACTGCTCCTGGGTGATCTCGCTCTTCGGCCGGGTCCACAGCGCCGCCGCCTTGTTGACCGGCGCCCACTCGTCCTGGGTCACCTGCTTGCTGGCCTCGGCGTCCCACTCCTCCTTCTGCATCAGGATCGGCAGCGAGATGTGGTCGGAATACTTGGAGACGATCGACTTCAGCTTCCAGCCCGAGAGGAACTCTTCCTCGCCTTCGCGCAGGTGCAGGATCACGGCGGTGCCGCGCTCCGGGCGGGTGACCGTCTCGACCTCGAAGTCGCCGGCGCCTTCGGAGCTCCAGCGCACGCCCTGCTCGGCGGGCAGGCCGGCGCGGCGCGACTCGACCGTGATCCGGTCGGCGACGATGAACCCGGAGTAGAAGCCGACGCCGAACTGGCCGATCAGCTGCGCATCCTTCTTCTGGTCGCCCTGGAGCGCCGTCATGAATTCGCGGGTGCCGCTCTTGGCGATGGTGCCGAGGTTGGCGACCGCCTCCTCGGCCGAGAGACCAATGCCGTTGTCGGTGATGGTGATCGTCTTCGCGTCCTTGTCGAACGCCACCCGCACCTCGAGCGCCGTCTGGCTCTCGTAGAGCTCGGGCTTGTCGAGCGCTTCGAAGCGCAGCTTGTCGCAGGCGTCCGATGCGTTCGAGATCATCTCGCGGAGAAAGATCTCCTTGTTCGAGTACAGCGAATGGGTGACGAGGTGCAGGATCTGCTTGACCTCGGCCTGGAAAGATAGGGTTTGCTTGTCCATCGGCGTCTTGTTTGGTTCGTGTGTGGCTAAAGGTGGCCCGCGCGGCGCGGCCGCGGCGAGAGGTGGTGGCGCTGCGGCCATTTTCAAGCGGCCCGCTCCTAGAATCCTCGCAGAGTGCGAACCGTCACTGCCACCCGCTACGTCACGCCGCTGCGCGAGGGCGGGTCGCTTCCGGCCGTGGTCGAGGCCGACGACGACGGCCTGTACGTCCTCAAGTTCCGCGGCGCCGGCCAGGGCACGAAGGCGCTGATCGCCGAGCTGCTCGCCGGCGAGATCGCGCGGGCCCTCGACCTGCCGATTCCCGAGCTGGTCTTCATCGAGCTCGACATCGACCTGGCACGCACCGAGCCCGACCCCGAGATCCAGGACCTGATCCGCGCCAGCGGCGGCCTCAACCTCGGCCTCGACTACCTCTCCGGCGCCCTCGCCTTCGACCCGCTCGCCGACCCGACCGATGCCGATCTCGCCTCGCGCATCGTCTGGCTCGACGCCTTCGTGACCAACCTCGATCGGACGGCGCGCAACACCAACATGCTGGTCTGGCACCGCAAGCTCTGGCTCATCGACCATGGCGCGGCGCTCTATTTCCACCATGCGGGGCTCGACGATCCGGCGGCGGCGCTGAGCCCGTTTCCGCTCATCCGCGACCATGTGCTGCTGCTCCGGGCGAGCCACATCGCCGAAGTCGACGCGACGCTGGCGGCACGGCTGACGCGGCCGGTGCTGCAAGGCATCGTCGACCTCGTGCCGGACGGCTGGCTCGCGGGCGAGGGCACGGCCGGCGGCGCGGCGGATGGCGCGCGCGCCGCCTATCTCGATCACTTCCTGCGCCGCCTCGCCGCGCCGCGCGCATTCGTCTCGGAGGCCGTCCGTGCCCACGATGCACACCTATGACTACGCCGTCGTCCGGGTGGTGCCGCGCGTCGAGCGCGGCGAGTTCGTCAACGTCGGCGTGATCGTCTCCTGCGACGCCACCGACTCGCTCGAGGCGCGGATCGAGCTCGACCCCGAGCGCGTCCTGGCGCTCGATCCCGGCGCCGACATCGACGCGATCCGCGCCGCCCTCGGGGCGATCGATGCCGTCTGCGCCGGCAGCGCCGGCGCCGGCTCGCTGGCCAGGCTATCGGCCCGCGAGCGCTTTCACTGGCTGGTGGCGCCGCGCAGCGCCGTCATCCAGACCTCGCCGGTGCACACCGGCCGGACCGCCGAGCCGCAGGCGGTGATCGATCACCTGTTCGAAACGATGGTCGGCGGGCCGCGGCGCGCCGCGAGCCCGGACAGAGGCTAGCGCGCCGAGCGCCGGCGCCGGCTGCCGACGAGGCGAAGCGCCGGCCGCGTCGATTCCAGGACAGGCTCGGTCGCCGGCGGCAGCAAGGCCGCGCCGGGGCGCGAGGCATTGGCGGCCTCTTCCCGGCCCCGGCGGTGCCGCGACGACGATCTCGCGGTGTCGACGAACTCGGCGCGGCCGAGGCTGCCGACGGCGGCGAGCGAACGTGCGAGCCGGTCGGCCCAGCCGCGGTGGTCGGGCCGGACGCTGCGGCCGGCCATGGCGAGGATCGTGAACACGCCGAACTGGACGACGAGAAAGAGCGCCGCGGCGATCTCGAGGATGTCGCGCATCGGCGTGGTGTAGTTCCACGCCCGGGCGATGCCGAGGAAGGCAGTGAACATCCAGAGGAAGTTCGAGGTCGCGACCGGCACGGCGACGACGATCCAGTCGATCACGGTCCAGCGCGGCACGCGACGGCCGCGCGCCAGGCGCGGGAAGGTCACGTAGTGGAGGACGAAGGCGTTCAGCGTCAGCACGATCACCAGGCCGATCTTGGCCTGCAGCTTCGGGTTGTCGAGGTAATCGGGGCGGTCGGCCAGCCCCTGCACGACGATGGCGCCGCCGGTGGCGTAGAGCAGCAGCAGGGCCAGCATGACGATGCGGGCGACGAACGGGTTCGGCGGGGCGATCCGGACCTTGTCCTGGGAGAGCTTCGAAAGCAGCCGCAGGTCGGTTGCGACGATCGCGCCGAGCGCCATCGAAGCCGCGAGCAGGTGTGCGAAGACCAGGAGCATGTGCAGCAAGGAACGGCTTTCCGGGAACAGGGCGCTGGGAACGGGAAATCGAGCCCTGAGAAGACGCATGGGCCATGCCAGGAAGGATCGGCCGTTTGCGGCCGTTTCTACGTGAGCGATTCGTCATCTGTTGACGAATTTCTCCCGGCATGGAGAAGCGCTGCGAGGGTAGTCGCCGGGAACGGGCACTGTTGCAAGGAGTTGGCGCATTTGTAAGCAATCGCGTCGCCCTCCCCCGGGCGGCGCGACATCCCGATTCATGGCGTCAGTGGATGCGGCGCGCGCTTCTCGAACCAGTGCGTGATCCGCTCGCCGTCCCAGTGCAGGGCAATGTGCAGGGCCGACTTGGCATGACGCAGCGCCTTCGGTCGGAAGATCGCCACGCACTCGCCATCGGCGTCGCGGACGCTCGGATAGCTGATGCCCCAGCTGCCCTGGCGACGGAGGGCGATGCCGAGGCGCTGCGACGGGCCGTAGTCCTCCGGGTCGAGCACCGAGGCGTACGGCCGCTCCGCCGGCTGCGCGTCGGCGGGGGTGCGCAGGTCGTGCAGCTCCGCCTCGACGTTGGCGGTGATCAGGCGCATGTCGAGATCGATGGCCGGCTCGTCGGTGCGTCGCAGGAAGATCGTGCGATGGTGGCTCACCTCGGCCACCGCGGTCGCGAGCGAGTGCGCGGCGTAGTAGACGCCGTAGCTGCCGTCGGAAAAGCGCGAGCCTTCGGGATTGAGATGGGTGAATGCCGCCATCACCGGCGTCGCCCCCGGACCGCTCACCCGCTCCTCGGGCGGCACCAGCTGCAGCTCGCCGACCTCGTCGCGAAGCCGCGGGTTGGCGAGCGCCTCGATCGCGAACACCGCGTCGAGATCGGCGGCATCGGCGATCGCGTCGTACAGGCCGACGGTCGGAAAGCGCGACGGGATCAGCCGGTACGACGGACGCCAGGACACGCGCGCCCGCGGCACGCTCTTCGGATCGATCGCCATCCCGGGGCCTGTGGGTCGTCAACGGGCCCTAGGCCTTGCCGCCGCGTTGCGCATCGAGGTACTGACGGACGACGAAGAGATCGGCGATCTGCCCGCCCAGCATCCGGTCGAGCGCGGACTTGCCGGCGAAGAGGGGCGCGCTGTTGGGCTTTCTGATCCATTCGTCGGCGCGGGCGGCGACCGGGAAGAGGATGTGCAGCGCCGAGTAGATGCCGAACAGGTGCGACAGCCGCTCCAGCTGGTGCCGGTCGAGCGGCCCGACCTTGCCCTGCTTCCACTGGTAGAGCGTGGTGCGGGCAACGCCGAGCAGCGTGGTCTGCTCGGCGATGCCGAGCTGCCAGGCCTCGGCCAGGCGAAAGAAGGTGCGCAGGCCTGCAGCCGCCACCTGCGCCGTGCTCGTGTCGACGCCGGCTTGCGCCGGCTTGCGCAGGGCGGTCATGCGGAGAAGGCGGACGGCGCGTCGGGCATGGCCCGATCGTAGTCCGCCTACGGACAAAAATCAATGGAATGTCCGCATGCGGACAAGGA
>DATCGH010000507.1:0-9013 GCA_036509055.1 Caldimonas sp. | reverse complement strand
CTTCACGATGTTCGAGCGCATCGAGTCCAGCGGCGCTGCCGGTCCGGGCTCGGCGGCGGCGCTGAAGGCCAAGGCCCTGCAGCTGACCGGCGGGCCCGGTTCGCCCGCACCACCCGCGGGCCGCAACGTCTACGGCCAGCTCGTCGCCAGCGGCCGGGCCGACGCCTTCGTCACCTACTGCACCAACGCGATCGCGGCGCGCCGCGAGCATCCGGCGCTGCGGGTGCTGACCGTGCCGGAGACCATCAACGTCTCGGCCCGCTACGGGCTGGCGCTGCTCGAGCCGGCGAATGCCGAGGCGCAAACCTACGCGCAGTTCCTGCTGGGGCGCAACGGCCAGGCGATCCTCGCCGTTCACGGATTCGCCCCACCGTAAGCCGGCGAGCGCGCCACCGGACCGCGAAGGACGTGGACATGCCCAAGGGGATTGCCTGCGGTGTGCTGGCGCTGGCCTGGTCGTGCGCATCGGCCTGCCCGACCGACAGCGAACCGCGCGTCCCCGGCGTCATGCTGACCGTCCAGGGCGCGGGCGCCGGAACCCAGGCCCTGGATGCGTCGGACCTGGCACGGCTCCCGGTGACGAGCCTGGTCCAGCGCCAGCAGGTGTCGTCCGGCGCCAGCGCCGCCAGCGATCGCAGCACGATCTACACCGGCGTGCTGCTGCGCGACATCGTGGCCGAGGCCGGCTTCGGCGCCGCGGGCGATCGCAGCGCCCGCGTCGGCATCGTCGAGGCGGTGGCGACCGACGGCTACCGGGCCACGTTCAGTTGGGGCGAGCTGTTCAACTCGAGCCTCGGCGAGCAGGCGCTCGTCATCGTCGCCCAAAACGGCCGGCCGCTGGACGCCGCCGCCGGCCCGCTGGCGCTGCGCTCCCTGGCCGACATCCGACCCGGGCCGAGGCACGTCCGCAACCTCTGCGCGCTGCTGGTCCGGCGCTGACGCTCGCGACGGAGGCGGCGTCAGCCGCCGCTCTCTGCCGCCGAAGGCAAGGCCGCCAGCGCCCGCTTCCTCGATGCGTCACCGGCGCCGCCGCTGCCCGCCGAGAAGAGCGCGTCCGCCAGGTCTCGCTCGCGCTCGGCGATGAAGGCGATGAACTCCTCCGCGCCCTTCATCGCCCGGAAGGTGTCGAAGCCGGTCTCGAGCGAGCGCTGCAGCTCCGCGAGTCCGGCGGCGCGCGCCGGGCCGCGCATCAGGCGCAGCGCGTTACGCAGGAGGGGCAGGCGGGTGATGCGATCGAGCTGCGCCGCGATGCTGAGCGTCAGGTCGATCTGCCGGTTGCGGTCGGCGGCGCGGCCCACGCCCTGCCAGGCGGCGATGTAGTCGGCCGGCGCGATCCGCGCGTCGGCAAGCTGCCGGCCCATCGCCGTGTCGAGCGTTTCCGAGAGCGCGTGCAGCTCGCTCAGGATGTCGAGGGTTGCGGCGACCTCCTTCGGGAAGACGCGGGCAATCGACGGCGCGACCCGGGCGAACTGGGCGTCGCGGGCGCTGAAGTCCTTCGGTCCGTAGAGCTCGTCGAGAAAGTAGCGCGCGGCCGGGCCATAGCGAGCGCTGGCCAGCAGGTCGGCGTAGCTGCGGGAGAAGCGCTGCTGCTGGAACGCCTTCAGCGCGGTCACCTTCTCCAGCAGGCCGGGCGATGCCTCGCGCCGCTGCCGCTCCGCAGCGACGACTTCCAGGTGACGCGCGATGTCGGCGGCGGAGGCTGCCATCGGTGGCCGAGATTGAAGAAGATGGCCATACTGCCTGAAACCGGGAGGTCCCCTTGAACGACGAAGCGCCCTACACCCCGCCGCCGGTCTGGTCCTGGAACAAGGAGAACGGCGGCCGCTTCGCCAACATCAACCGCCCCGTCGCCGGCAAGACCCACGACAAGGAGCTGCCGGTCGGGCGCCATCCGCTGCAGCTCTACTCGGTGGGCACGCCCAACGGCGTCAAGGTCACGGTGATGCTGGAGGAGCTGCTCGCCCTCGGCCATGCGGGCGCGGAGTACGACGCCTGGCTGATCCGAATCAACGAGGGCGAGCAGTTCGGCAGCGGCTTCGTCGCGGCCAACCCGAATTCCAAGATCCCGGCCCTCTGGGACCGCAGCGGGCCGACACCGGTGCGGGTGTTCGAATCGGGCGCGATCCTGCTCTACCTGGCCGAGAAGTTCGACAACGCCTTCCTTCCCACCGAGTCGCCGACGCACGCCGAATGCCTCTCCTGGCTGTTCTGGCAGATGGGCGCCGCGCCCTTCCTCGGCGGCGGCTTCGGCCACTTCTACGCCTACGCGCCGAGCAAGATCGAGTACGCCATCGACCGCTACGCGATGGAGGTGAAGCGCCAACTCGACGTGCTCGACCGGCGCCTGGCCGAAAGCCGCTACCTCGCCGGCGCCGACTACAGCATCGCCGACATCGCGGTCTGGCCCTGGTACGGCGCCCTGGCCAAGGGCCTGCTCTACGGCGCGGGCGAGTTCCTGCAAGTGCAGGACTACCGCCACGTGCAGCGCTGGACCGAGGAGATCGCGCAGCGCCCGGCCGTCAAGCGGGGCAGGATGGTGAACCGCACCTTCGGCCAGCCCGCGAGCCAGCTGCACGAGCGCCACGACGCCGCCGACTTCGACACCCGCACCCAGGACAAGCTGTGATCACCCTCTACGACTGCGCCACCGCGCCCAGCCCGCGCCGCGCCCGCATCCTGCTCGCCGAGAAGGGCGTCGCCCACGAGACGGTGCAGGTGGACCTGCGCAACAACGAGCAGCTCGGCGACGCCTTCCGCAAGATCAACCCGCATTGCACGGTGCCGGTGCTGCGCACCGACGACGGCCTGCTCCTGACCGACAACGCCGCGATCGCGGCCTACCTCGAGGCGCGCTATCCCGAGCCGCTGCTGCTCGGCCGCACGCCCGGGGAGAAGGCCGAGATCGCGAGTTGGAACTGGCGCGTCGAGTTCGAGGGCCTGCTGCCGATCGCCGAGGCGATGCGCAACAGCGCGCCGTCGCTGGCCAACCGGGCGCTGCCGGGGCCGATGAACCATGCGCAGATCCCGGAGCTGGCGCAGCGCGGCCTGGCGCGGCTGCAGCAGTTTCTCGTCACCCTGAACGAGCGCCTGGCCGAGCGCGCATTCATCGCCACGGATCGCTTCAGCATCGTCGACCTCACTGCCGTGGTGGCGGTCGACTTCGCGCGCGTGGTGAAGGTCAGGCCGGGCGAGCAGCACCCGCACCTGCTGCGCTGGCGGGCGGCCATGGCCGAACGGCCGGCGATGTCGCTCTAGGACGACCGGGGCGGCTCCGCGCCGTCACCCATGATGTTCAGCATCCCGGTGTACGTGTCGCCGCCGAGGTCGGCTGGAAGGTACGCCGTGACCTGGTAGTCGCCGCCGTCCGCGTTGCCGGTGTGGGCCTCGTCGAACAGGGTCGAGAACTGCTGGATCGCGACCATGTGGACGCGCTGGTCCTTGGTCTCTGTGATGGCGGGACCGACCGGCCGGTCGAGCACCTTCTGCACGCCGGCGGGATTGACGACCCGAAAGCGCACCTTCCGGTTCTCCACCAGGGCCACGTCGCCCAGCGACAGGGCCATCATGAGCAGCGCATCGCCGCCGTAGTCGTAGATGACCCAGTCCTTTTCCTTGAACCAGCGCGCCTCGGCGCCCTTCTCGACATAGCTGTGCGGCTTGCGGCCGTCGGTCTTCGGCTTGGCGGGCGCGCCCTCGCGCAGGTACGACCAGGTCTGGTCGCCGACGATGCCGTCCTCGAGCACGCCTTCCTTCTTGTACTTGCGCTGGAACGCCTTCACCGCCTTCAGCGTCCGGCCGCCGAAGTCGCCGTCGACCTCGAGGCCGGCGTTGATGTGGTAGTTGAGCGCCGTCTGCAGGTACTCCACCCAGGCGTCGCCGCTCTTGTCGCCCTTGCGCAGCGTCGGCTCCTTGGCCTCGGCCGGCGGCGCGAACTCGAGCTTCGGGCCGACGAGCGTGAAGCGGTAGTTGTCGGTGCCGCCATCGACCACGACCTTGAAGTCTTCGGCGCCCGGGTTCAGGCCGCCGGTCCAGTTGTTGCCCTCCCACTCGAAGTTCGCTGTCTGGACGACGCCCGGCGCGTTCGGATCGGCGGGGTCGTCGGCCGTGAAGGTGTAGGTGACCTTGCCCGCCGTGGCCGGCCAGTCGGGCGTGCCGCTCTGCACCTCGAAGTGGCCGGTGCGGCCGCCGTCGACGGTCTTCGGCGGCTGCGACTTGAAGGTCGCCTGCTGCTTGAGCTCGCTGCTGCCGAGCGTCATGCCGAAGCCGGACTCGTTGACGATCGTCACCTTGGCCGGCGGGTTGGGTTTGCCGTCGGCGACGGGCTGCTCGGGCGGCGCATCCGGGTCCTCCATCGGCGGCAGCATCTCGCCGGCGTCGGCCTTGCCCTCCTTGAACAGCATCCGGTACTCGTTGCCGCGATCGAGGTCCTCGACGGCCCGCGTCTGGCGCGTGAAGGTGCCGTCGCCGATGACCTTCACCTCGGCCTTCTTGCCCGACCAGGCGAAGATCACGTCGACCTTGCCTTTCTTGCCCGGGTAGGAGAACCACGCCATGCCGGCCGTCTTCTTGGGCCCGATTGTCGGCTCGACCACGCGGAACAAGACCTTGCCGCCGTTCGCCGGGATGCTGACGGGCACGAGCGGCTCGAACTTCGCGGTAGGGAAGTCCAGCGCCGACTTCACGAACGTCAGCTCGCGCGGCGAGGCATTGACGAGGGTGATCGTCGACTTCAGCAGCGGCGCCTCCGGAACCTGGGGAGGCGCCTGCTTGTTGTTCACCGGCGCGGTCTGCGACGGCGAGACCGTGGGGCCGACGATGGGAGGTAGGCCGAGCGAACCGAGCAGACCCATGGCGGTGACTCCGTGAGCGGCAAGACCGAGCCGCCCTGCGTTCGATGCTAGCGACAGCCCTGCGCGAAGTGCAGACCCCCCCTTTGGGCCAGTGCGGACCGGGCCGGCAGGCACGGCGGCCTACACTGCCCGCCACGCTCGTCACCCGCCGCGAAGCGCATCGAGGGTGGGGCGAAGGCCATCGTCGCCTTCCGCGAGGCTCGCTGAAGTAGCGCCCGGCGCACGCAGCACAATCGGCCTGTCGTCCGCGCACCCACCGCCATGCTCGACCTCGGCACCCTCGGCCTGACGGAAATCGTTCGTCTGCAGAACCAGCTGCAGCTCGAGCTGAGGCGCCGCTTCGAGCGGACGTTGCTGATGGCCTTCTCCGACATCGTCGGCTCCACGCCCTACTTCGCGCGCTTCGGCGACGCCGTCGGCCGGCAGCTGCACCAGCTGCACTTCGACCTGCTCGGCCAGGCCGCCGGCGATGCGCAGGGCCGCATCGTCGACGCCGTCGGCGACGGCGTGTTCTGCGTCTTTCCCGGCGCCGAGGCGGGCGTGCACGGCATTGTCGCTTTCCAGCAGGCGATGGCGCGAGAGAACGCGGCCCGGGCGCGCGAGCACCAGCTGGCCGTCCGAATCGGCCTGCATTGGGGGCCGGCGCTGACCGACGGGACCGTGGTCACTGGCGACTCGGTGCATGTCGCCGCGCGGGTCGCGCGTGCCGCCGAGCCGGGCGGCGTCTGCCTCACGCGCCAGGCGTTTCTCGAATTCGGGCCAGCGCTGCGGCTGCTCTGTCGACCCGTCGGCACGCGCGACCTCAAAGGCGTCGCCCAGCCGGTCGATCTTCTCGAGCTCGACTGGCGCGACCCGGCCGCATTCCCCCGCCGAGTGCTAATCGAGGAGACCGGGCGGGAGATCGCGCTGCCACAGCAGGACATCGTGAGCTTCGGCCGCCTGCACGAGCCCGACGGCCCGCGTTCGAATGACATCGTGCTGTCCCATCCCGACCCGGCGCGCACGCGGCAGATCAGCCGCTGGCACTTCGAGCTCAGGCGCGCGCCCGACGGCCTGCACCTGCGCACCCTGTCGGACGGCCTGACCACCGTCGACGGCCAGCCGGTCAGCCGGGGCGCCGACATCCCGGTGCGCAGCGGCACGCGGATCGGTGTCGCCGACACCCTGAACCTGCGACTGACAGGCGCGACCCACGCGGCGACGGACGCCGACGAGAACACCACGCTGAAAAGGCCCGCCGCGCCGCGCTGACCGGGCGCCTGGCTCGCCCGACTCGGACAGCGCGAAAGGAAGAGCTTCAGTCCGAGAGCGCCTGCCGCAGGCGCTCGATGCGCGCGCGTAGCCCCGAGGACGCATCGGCGTGGGTGGCCGCGGCGATCTGCTCGGCTTCGGTCAGCGCGGCCCGGGCGGCGACCGGATCGGCACGCGCCAGCTCGACCCGGCCGCGGGTGCACAGCAGCTCGGCCAGCAGCGGCCGGTCGTCGATCTCGCGCAGCGTCGCCTCGGCCTCGTCGAGGCGGGAAGCGGATTCCTCGATGCGACCCTGGCGAAGCGCGAGCGCGGCCAGCCCGCCGATGGCCAAGGCCTCGTAGCGCCGGTTCGGCGCGATGCGCAGCAGCGCCAGCGCCTGCTCGAAGGCCTCGCGCGCGCCTTCGAGATCACCCTGCTCGAGTAGGGCGTCGCCCAGGTTGGGCAGGGTGAACGCCTGCACGCGCCGGTTGCCGGTCTCGCGCGCCAGGACCAGCGCCGCCCGCAGCGAGGCTAGTGCTTCTTCGATCAGGCCCTGGTTGAGCTCGAAGGTGCCCAGCTGCCCGAGCGTCACGGCCTCGGTGTCGCGGTCGCCGAGCTCGCGCAGCAGCGCCAGCGCGGCGGCGAAGGTCGCGCGTGCCGGCTCGGTCCGGCCCTGGCCGCCCAACAGGTCGCCCAGGTTGCAGAGCGTGATCGCCTCATCGCGCAGGCTGCCGATCTCGCGCTCGATCGCGAGCGCCGATTCATAGTGCGCCAGGGCCTCGGCGGGGCGCCCCTGCTCGTGATGCGCGATCGCCAGGTTGCCGAGCATTCTGGCCTCCAGCAGCCGGCTGCCAATCTCGCGGAAGCAATCGAGCGCCACGCCGTAGTGGGCATGCGCCTCGCCGTGCCGGCCTTCCCAGAGGCAGATGTTGCCGAGCCGGTTGAGGATGCGCCCTTCGAGCCGGCGATCGCCGACCGCGCGCACCCGGGCCAGCGCCTGGGCGAACGCGGCCTCCAGACCTTCGCCTGCGCCGACCCGCATCAGCGCCTCCGAATGGGTCATCCGGGCCGTCTCGGCGAGCGGGACGTCCAGGCCTGCCATCGCCATGATCTCGGCGCCCAGCGTCACCGCGACGCCGAACGGTCCCTGCAGGGCCAGCACCTCCCAGGCCGCGCGATAGCACGCGACCGCGACATCGCCGTCACCGCGGGTCACGGCGCGCCGGCAGGCGGCAAGCAGGTTCTCGAGTTCCCGGCGCAGCGCCTGCTGGCGCTGCATGCCGCCGTGCGTTGCCAGCGCCTCGATCGCAGCGTCGCTACCGAACGCGGCGAAGCAGCGGCCGTGGCGCAGCTGCAGCGCCCGCTCGACATCGAGACCGCGCTGGCGGCGCTTTTCGGTCGCGTATTCGTGGATGCTGAGGTACATCCCGAAGTAAGGCTCGTCGAGTTCGTGGCGCGGCTGCGCCTGCGGCGGTATCCAGCGCCTGAGCAGGCTCTTGTCGAGCAGCGCCTGCAAGGCGTCGACGGACGGCGGCGCCTCGGGCCAGGGCGCGAGGTCGATCACCGCTTCGGCGGCGGCGAGCGTGAAGCCACCTTCGAACACCGAGCATTGCTCGAATGCCGACTGCTCCCAGCCGCTGAGCAGCTGCCACGACCAGTCGATCGCCGCGCGCAGCGTCGCCTGGCGGCCGCTGCCGGTGCGCCCGGCGAGGAGCGCGAAGCGGTCGCGCAGGCGCAGCAGGAGCTGGGCCGGCGACAACACGGCGATGCGCGCGGCCGCGAGCTCGATCGCCAGGGGCAGCCCGTCGAGCAGGCTCGTGACCTCGGCCACCGCGGCACGCTGCGCGGCGTCGAGGACGAATCCGGGCCGCTGCGCCTGCGCGCGCGCGACGAAGAGCTCGATCGCCGGCCCGTCCAGCGGCAGCGGCTCGACCGGCTGCACCACCTCGCCGCCGACGTTCAGGCGCTCGCGGCTGGTGACCATGAAGGCCGCCTCGGGTGCGCCGTCGAGCCAGCGGCCGATGGTCGCAGCGGCATGCGGGGCGACCTGCTCGAAGTTGTCGAGCACCACCAGGCAGTGGCCGCGGCCGGCGATCGCTTCGGCGAGTTGCGCCGAGGCGTCGCCGGCGCCGAGGCGCACGCCCAGCGCGCTGCCGGCGGCGAAGTGGATGCCGTCTTGGGTCGAGGCCTCGGAGAGATCGCAGAACCAGACGCCGCCCGGCCAGTCGCCGAGCCAGGCATGCCCGTAACGGACGGCGAGCCGCGTCTTGCCGGTACCGCCCTGACCGAGCAGGGTCAGGAGCCGCGCGCCATCGTCGAAGTGGCGTGCGATCGCCTGCAGGTCGGCGCCGCGGCCGACGAAGGCGTCGCGCTCGGCCGGCAGATGGCGCGGGATCTCGCGCACCGGCTGCCACAGGTCGGCGCTGCGCACGACGCGGTACGACTTGTCGGCATCGGCCGGCGGCGTGAAGCTGCACTGCGGCACGACGCCGAGCTCGAGCACCTCGACCGGCTCGGCGATGCCCTTCAGCCGGTAGTGACCGTGGCTGCGGATCTGGGTCGCCGGGTCGAGGCCGGCGCCTTCGAGCGCCTGCCGCGCCGCCGTCGTGAGCAGCGTCTGCCCGCCGCGTGCCATGGCCATCATCCGGGCGGTGAGTGGCTTGGCGAGGCCTTCCACTTCGACCGCCTTGGCGCCCAGCGCGATGTCGGCGGCCGACGCCGGGCGCAGCACCACCGGGCCGACATGCAGGCCGGCGCGCGCCGCGAGGCCAAGCTCGGACAGCGCGGCGTGATATTCCATCGCGTGGCGCCCCGCATCGATCGTGGAGTCGAACACCAGCAAGAAGCCGTCGGCGCGGTCGATCTCGCGTCCGTGGTGGCGTCGCAGCAAGTCACGCGCGCGCCGATCATGTTCGGTCCAGAGCGCGAGCGCG
>DATCGH010000506.1:0-3716 GCA_036509055.1 Caldimonas sp. | reverse complement strand
CGGCTGCTCGCTCCGATTCACCTCCTTGCCGTCTTCCCTGAAGCCCATCGCCTAGCGAAGCGAGCCGTGCTCGAGTTCGCCGAAATCGCGGATGAGCCTCTGCTCATCCTGGGGCGAAGGTTCGGCTCCCGCGCGTGGTTCGACGCGGCGTGCCAGGTCGCGCGTGTGCATCCCACGATCCTGCTGGAAGGCGGTGTCCCGCAGACGTTGATCCAACTCGCGGCGACTTCATACGGCGTCGCGGTCGTGCCCTCAAACGTGCGTCTGCCGAAGGACGGCATTAGCGCGGTGCCGCTAATCTACAGAGGGGCGTCGCTGGGCAGATGGCTGACCATCGGCTGGGATCCTCAGCGATTCCTGGCGCCGTATGCGACGCAGTTCATCGACGAACTGGTCGCCTCCATGCGAGTGAACTTCCCGGGCCGCGATCTGGTTCGGCGTGCGCCACCGCTGCCGAAGCCGAAAGGAGCCGCTGCTTGATGCGGTATGCAGCAGCTGGCAAGTCACCACCGCGGGCTGGGAGATTGGGGCGCGCATACGCACATGCGCGAATCGTCTCGGTCTGCCGCACCGCAGACCGCAGGGACGTTGGTGAACGACGGGTTTGGAGACAGCCATCGAATGCGTCGAAGGGCAGCTCAGGGTCGACGGCGGGTCTAGCCGCTTCCTATCCGCTTGCCCAAGACCTGTCGTTCGCGTTGGCCCGCCGAACTGCTGACGTTCGCGTACACCCGCAGTCGGCCCCAAGAGCTGCCGTTGGGACTTGGTCCACATAGCCGCCGTTCGTGAGGCCATCCCGCGACGCAACGACTCCTGCGCAACGACGCCGGTCGTCGACCACTGCCTTTCCAGGGTGGCCATTGACGCGAACAGCCTTGACAAACCCGTGTTTTGGCCACCGCCGATCACCATGCCCACCGAATGATCACTCGTATTGCGCGGCTATCCCGCCCCGGTCGCTTCCAGCGCCGGCACCCTCGATGACACGCTCAAGGTCCGAAGCGAGCTTCGTGTCGAGCCGGCGCAAGCGTTCTAGGTCCTGACGCGCCCGCACCATGTCACCCTGTTGCAGGAACAGCACGCCGCGATACATGTAGGCCTGGGCAAGATTTGGCTTCAACTCAACGGCACGGTCGTAGTGCGCCAGTGACGCCGCAAAGTTCTGTCGCCCTTGCATCCGCAGTGCATAGGCAAGGTTGTTGTGTGCCTCGGCGAGCTGGTCGTCGAGCATCAGCGCGGCTTCGAACCGGCTTTGCGCCTCGGGAAACTTGCGCGCGACCAGCAGCGCGACGCCGTCGTTGTAGACGCGGACGGCGTTCGCGCGTGCACCGGCGTCGGGAGCCGGCAGCGGGTCGCTTTCGACGCCATGCGACCCGCTCGCGGCGAGCGCGAGCACCAATGCACCCAGCCAGTCCCGCACTGTCGTCATCGCGTCACCGACTGCCTGGCGAGCTGCAAGCCCGGCATGCCGACATCGGCCTGCGCGGTCTGTCGGGAGATCTTGTCGGAGTATTCGCGGGCCTTCTGTGCATCGCCGCTGCGCTCGGCGGCGATAGCCGCCCCGGCCAATGCCCGCAAGCGGTTGGGCTCCTTGCGCAGCACGGCTTCGAAATCACGCAGCGCGCCCGCTGAATCGCCACGCTCGAGCAACACCGTGGCGAGAATCTCGCGCGCCGGCAGCATCATCCCCGGCGTCACAACGTGCTTCTCGGTCGCATCCTCGCGGTCGGCAGCCTGCCGCAATCCCGCAATGCCGGCATCCACCTGACCCGCCTTGAAAGAGGCAAAGCCGCGAACGACGTCGATCTGGATACCGATCTGCTCGACCCAGTAGCCGATCTTGAGCTCGCTGGCCCGATCTTGCAGGCGCTGCAGCCGCGCGAGTTCGAATGCGACCGCCGCGGCATCGCGCAGCGCCGCCGCACCCAGCGCACGCGCATAGGCGTTGCCCGCTTCGGCATGCGGGTACTTGTCCCATGGATATGCATCGGCTGATGGAGTCAGTGGCACTGTTGCCGCTGCGGCCCAGTCGCTGCGCTCGAGGGCCAGTCGTGCCGGTATCGCTGCATAGGCATACGCGGCGGCAAAGTTGTCGGGTCGCTTGGCAAGCGCGATGGTGCTGTCGCGCACTGCTTGCGCCGCGCGATCCTGCCCCATCTGCAGGTGGGCATAGACCATGTAGTCGTTGGCATGCAGCGTTTGGGCCCCGGCAGCCGTGTCGGCTTTCGCCGATGCCGTGTTCGCCGCGACCGAATCGCTCCACGCACCGACGCGCGTGAAGATGTGCGAAGGCATGTGCTGGGCGTGCGCGGCCGCAGGTGCAATCTTGCTGTAGCGCTGAGCCGCGGGCAGCCCCTGAGCCGCCAGCGGCGGATAGTCATAGCTGTGGATCAGATAGTGCGCGGCGCCGGGATGCTCGGGTTGCTTCGCGAAGATGGGCTCCAGCAGTTTGGCGGCTCGCAGTTGGTTGCTGTATTGCTTGTCGGTCGGGTCGAAGTTGGCCGACAGCACCAGGCTGTAGAGGATGGCGGCCTCGGTGTCCTCGGTGTACTTGGCAGCGACACTTTCGAGCCCGGACTCCAGAGCCTTGGCGCGGGTGCGGTGATTGAGCTTGTCGACATCCTGGAAGAAGACCGCGAGCGCATCGACATAGTCGCGCTCCCGCTGGCTGGCGAGCCCTGTCTTGCGTGCCTGCTCCATCAGCGCCGCGCCGTCGACCAGCGTCTTGGCCGACACGTTCCCGGGCCAGCCGAATGGGTTGTCGAGCGAGGTCAGGGCGCGCAACCAATGCACCATGCCGCAGGCACCGTCCGCTTGCAGCGTGCGATCGAGTGGCGCCTTGATGTCCTCCCAAGCGAAGGAGTGGTAGTACGCCATCGCAAGGTCGAATTCGCGCTGCGCCGCAGCGTTGCATCCGACCTTGAAATGCACGGTGCCCAGCTTGCCGGCTGTGTTGTCGGCGTCGTGTGCTCCGACCCCATGTACCGGACACACGGCCGCGAGGGCAAGAAAGGTACGGATCAGCTGCATTTTCATGCTCGTCTCCTGGTTTTCCGGACTGGCCGTTGCCGCCTGGGTGCGGGCCGACGATTTGGCGCTC
Source organism: Caldimonas sp. (assembly GCA_036509055.1). Lineage (GTDB taxonomy): Bacteria > Pseudomonadota > Gammaproteobacteria > Burkholderiales > Burkholderiaceae_C > Schlegelella_A. The sequence continues at coordinate 616 of DATCGH010000506.1, read as the reverse complement.
AATTGATCCGCAGTGTCAACGCCACATTTGCTTGCGACATGTCGTCCACGCGGCGCGCCGCCCATCCCGTCATGCGCCTGGAAGATCGGGGTGCGCAGACATGAGCCGGTCGGCCAGCAGTCCACGCTGCGAGGGACAGCGGTAGCCGGGGCGAGAGAAGAGAGAAGGTGGCAAAGGCAGGCAATGTCGCCTGGCCGACCAGTGAGGCCGCGAGCAACCGCTTCTTTCAAATCTGACGGACTGCAGTGGGTCGGGAGTGCCAGTCCTGGTCACCAGGAAGCTGTCGGTGGTGTGGCGCGAGCCGCCCCCAGTGGATTCGTGCGACCGCAGTACCTCACACAGCCGTCATTCGGGCCAGCGCCAGCCGCAGAGTCGAACGACTGCATGACGGGGGGTAGCGTGAGTACAGCCGCTGCAGGCCACGGCCGCAACCGCTGCAGAGCTGACCCTAACGAGGAGCCGGCGAACGGCGTGAGAGTCAGTTGGTTGCCTGGATATCGCTTCTGTCAGGAGACTTTTGTACTGCCCTGGGCCTCGTTCTGACTCCAGTGCGCAGCGCATCCAGATGGTCGGCCCAAGCCTGCATCATCCGCCTGCGCTCGGGCAAGTACGTGGC
>DATCGH010000505.1:0-9646 GCA_036509055.1 Caldimonas sp. | reverse complement strand
TCGAGGGCGGGGCCGACGAGCTCCGGCTCGATCCGCGCCAGCGTCGCCTCGGCTTCGGGATTGCCGCGCATCGACAGCACCAGCTTGCAGCGACCCTCGATGAAGGCCAGCGCCAGCGGCGGCAGGCCCGGCGTCGGCTGCGGCTGGACGACGATGTCGAGCGGCATGCCCGCGGCCTTGGCGTAGGCGACGACCGGCCAGCTGCCGCGCAGCCAGCGCAGCTCGGTCGGGCTGAGATCAGCGGCGGCGGCGAGGCCCGAGGCCCAGGCCAGCACGACCCCTGCGATGAAGGCTTTCCGCACGCGAAGCTCCCGATTGAGCGATCTTCGACGCCGCGAACGCCTCCTGAAGCTCCCCGAGGGATCGCGCGTGCGGTATCACGCACAAAGCGGGCCCGCAGGTTGCAAGGTAGCGACCGCGCGCCCTCGCGGCTATTGGACCTTGGTGCAGCCCGGGGGCAGGGCCGGGGCCGGTCAGGCCGAGCGGCGGAACAGCGAGGACGCCGCGCTCAGCCCGGCGATCTCGGCGGCCGTGGCCATCAGCGGCTCGCCGAGGCTCGCCATCCGTTCCTCGGTCAGCCGGACCAGCGGCCCGGCGATGGTGACGACGCCGAGCGCCACGCCGCGCGAGACCACCGGCGCCGACATCGCCGCCATCGCCGGCGCGAACACTTCGCTGATGACGCTGTAGCCGCGCTTCCTGGCGGCGCGAACGTAGCCGAGCAGCGCCTTCACCGTCGTCGGCGCCTTCGGTCCGAAGTGGTCCGGGCCGGCGAAGCCTTGCCGCGCGACCGCCGCCAACGCCTCCTCGTCGCTCATCGTCGAGAGCCAGGCGTGGCCGGCGGCGCTGCAGGAGAGCGGCACCGACAGGCCCATGTCGGGGTCGTAGCGCAGCCCCCGGGTCGCGCCCTGCGCCTTGGCAACGAAGACCAGCTCGCTGCCGTCGACGATCGCCAGCCGCACCAGCTCTCGCGATTCCTCGGCCAGCCGGTCGAGCGAGGGCTGGGCGACATCGACGACGCCGGAGGCGCTGAGAAAGCCCAGGCCGAGCGAGACCAGCTTGATCGTCAGCACGTAGTCGCCCTGGTTGCGGGCCTGACGGACATAGCCGCAGCGCGCCAGCTCCGCGAGCAGGCGGTGGGTGGCGCTGAGCGGCAAGCCGGCCTCGGCGGCGAGGGCGGACAGGGCCCGGCCTTCGGGATGGACGGCTAGTATTTCCAGGACCCGGAAACCGCGCTCGAGGAGGCTGCTCATGAAGCGATGCTAGCGAAAACGCTAAGTATTTTCCATTTTGGAAAGTCTTTCCAAAATGATAGGATGATGACGATGAAGCTCCTTGTGCTGCACGGCCCCAATCTCAACCTGTTCGGCCGGCGCGAGCCGCACATCTACGGCACGACCACGCTTGCCGAGATCGACGCCAAGCTGCAGGCGCTGGCCGCCGAGCTCGGCGCCGAGCTCGAGTGCTTCCAGTCGAACCACGAAGGGGCGCTGATCGACAAGCTGCACGAGCGGATCGACACGGTGCAGGGCGCGCTCGTCAACCCCGCCGGCCTGACGCAGCACGGCGTGCCGCTGCACGACGCGATCAAGGCCATGTCCTTCCCGGTGATCGAGGTGCACATGAGCAACATCGCCGCGCGCGAGCCGTGGCGGTCGCACTCGATCATCTCGCCGGCGGTCAAGGGCACGGTCCAGGGCCTGGGCTGGCGCTCGTACACCGCCGGCCTGCGCGTGCTGGCCGAGATGGCCCGCGAAGCCGGCGGCACCTGAAGTGGACGCGTTCCTCCGGCGCTACTGCCGGCTGCTCGACGGCGTGATTGCCGCCTGCCTGGCAGCGATGGTGGTGCTGGTGTTCGGCAACGTCGTGCTGCGCTACGGCTTCAACTCCGGCATCGCGGTCTCGGAGGAGCTTTCGCGCTGGCTCTTCGTCTGGCTCACCTTCATGGGCGGCGTCGTCGGCCTGCGCCAGCACACCCACCTCGGCACCGACATGCTGGTCGGCCGGCTCGGGCCGATCGGCAAGAAGGCCTGCCTGGTCGTCGCCTACGCACTGATGCTGCTGATGTGCTGGATGCTCTTCAACGGCTCGCTCGAGCAGACGAAGATCAACTGGGACGTCACCGCGCCGTCCAGCGGCGCCTCGATGGCCTGGTTCTACAGCGTCGGCCTGGTCTTCAGCGTCTCGGCGGCGCTGGTCCTGCTCGCCGACCTCTACCGGCTGCTGACCGGCCATGCCAGCGAGGCCGACCTCGTCATCGTGCGCGAGGAGCAGGTATGACGATCCTGGTCTTCGTCGGCTCGCTGCTCGCGGCGATGGCGATCGGCATCCCGATCTCGTTCGCGCTGCTGGTGTGCGGCGCGGCGCTGATGTGGCAGCTCGGCATGCTCGACCCGCAGATCCTGGCGCAGAACCTGATCAACGGCGCCAACAGCTATCCGCTGCTCGCAGTGCCGTTCTTCCTGCTCGCCGGCGAGCTGATGAACGTCGGCGGCCTGTCGCGCCGCATCGTCGACGTGGCGCTGGCGATGGTGGGCCACATCCGGGGCGGGCTCGGCTACGTGGTCATCATCGCCGCCTGCCTGATGGCGGCAATGTCGGGCTCGGCGGTCGCCGACGCCGCGGCGCTGACCACCCTGCTGCTGCCGATGATGGTGGCCGCGGGCCACGACAAGGCGCGCTCGGCCGGCCTGATCGCCTCGGCCGGGATCATCGCGCCGATCCTGCCGCCGAGCATCGGCTTCGTCATCTTCGGCGTCGCCGCCAACGTGTCGATCTCCAAGCTCTTCCTCGCCGGCATCGTGCCCGGGCTGATGCTCGGCGCCTCGCTCTGGCTCACCTGGTGGTGGCTGGCGCGCGGCGAGAGCATCGCCTCGCCGCCACGGCGACCGTTCAAGGAGGTGGTCGCCGCCGTCGGCGCTGCGCTCTGGGCGCTCGGCCTGCCGGTGATCATCATCGTCGGCCTGAAGTTCGGCGTGTTCACGCCCACCGAGGCCGGCGTCGTCGCCGCGGTCTACGCCCTGTTCGTTTCCACCGTCGTCTACCGGGAGATGAAGTGGAACCAGCTCTACGGCGTGTTCGTCCGCGCCGCGCGCACCACCTCGGTGGTGATGCTGCTGGTCGCCGCGGCCGCGGTCAGCGCCTGGCTGATCACGGTGGCGAACATTCCCGGCCAGGTGGTCGCCCTGCTGCAGCCGCTGCACGACAACCCGAAGCTGCTGATGGCCGCGATCATGGTGCTGGTGATGATCGTCGGCACCGCGCTCGACATGGCGCCGACGATCCTGATCCTGACGCCGGTGCTGATGCCGCTGGTCAACGCCGCCGGCATCGACCCGGTCTACTTCGGCGTGCTGTTCATGATCAACAACGCCATCGGCCTGATCACCCCGCCGGTGGGCGTGGTGCTCAACACCGTCGCCGGCGTCGGCAAGGTCGGCATGGACGCGGTGACGCGCGGCGTCGTCCCGTTCATGATCGCGCAGTTCATCCTGATGTTCCTGATGGTGCTGTTCCCGCAACTGGTGATGATTCCGGCGCGCTGGTTCTACTGACGCAGGGGCCTCGCGAGGATCGGCGACACTCCCGGTCGCCGGATCCGAACGGAGGCAAACCATGAGCAGCAGCGACGAGCGCGCCCTCCTGGCGACGCTGTGCAAGCAGCGCGACGATCTCGCGAAATCGAAACTGCCCCCAGCCACGAGGGACGCGCTGAAGAAGAGCGTCGATGGCTTCGTCGCCGAGGCGCAGAAGGTCGTGGCGGTGCATGGCGACCTGCTCAAGCGCCTGGAACAGCAGCAGAAGGAACGCAAGGACCTCGACGCCAGGGACCGGGCGCTGGCCGCCGCCGCCAAGGCGTTTCCCGGCAAGCTCTCCGCCGCGACGCCGAAGATGCAGCAGGCCCTGAAGGCGCTCGCCGAGGCGAAGGCCAAGGCGGGCAGTGATGCGGCGTCGCTGGCGAAGGTCGGCCGCGGCATGCAGGACCTGCACATGACCTGGATCGACCTGTCGGTGTTCCAGGATCTGCTGGGCTACTAGGCACGGCGGAAGTCCATCTCCCAGTTGGTTTCCCAGGTGGCGCCGCCATCGGCGGAGAACGCCTGCTCCCAGTGCGGCGTCGCTGGCGCCAACGCCGACCAGGTGAAGCGCACCTTGATCGGCCGGCCGGCGAAGGTGTCGTCGGCATGGAAAGTGCCAACGCCGTCGCGAAAGCTGCCGCGCACCGGCGGGTCGAGCGGGCCGAGCGGCGCGCGGGTGTCGAGATACCAGATCGACCACTGCCCGGTCGCCGGGTCGAACGAGCGCAGGGTCACGCCGCGAACGGTGTGGCCGTCCAGGGCGAAGACGTTGTCGTCGACATTGCCGAAGCCGCCGAGCAGCGGCTGGGCCACCGAGGTGCCGTCGAACTCGACCCATTCGCGGCTGCCGGCGAGCCGCTCCTTGAGGCGGCGGTGCCGGACCTGCCAACGGCCGAAGAAGAAGTCGAAGTCGCGGGCGCCGGTGGTCGCGTCGGCTGGCGCGGCCGAGGCGGACGCTGATGCCGGCGCCGGCAGGGTGCCGGCCAGGCCGGCAAGCGCCGCCACGGCCGCACGGCGATCGATCTCGATGTTCATGGTGAAGCTCCGCGTGAGTGGGAGCCCTGGTTGTAGATCAATGAACCTGCCAGAGGATGTCAGCTTTTGCGAGGCGCGTGGAACTCCGCGTTGACATGCCGCCGCCGACACACCGAAGATGGGTCGCGAGCGTGCCCTGCCGCTGCGGGTGTCGCCCCCGAGGTCCCGAAGTGATCCGCTTTCATCCCCTGGCCGGATTCGGCGTCGAAGCCGAAGGCGTCGACCTGGCGAAGCCGCTCGCCAACGCCGACTTTCGCGCCCTCGAGCAAGCGTTCTACGCGCACCACGTCCTGGCGCTGCGCGCCCAGGATCTGGATGCGGCGCAGTTCCTCGCCTTCGCCCGCCGCATCGGTCCGCCGCAGCCGCACGTGATCGACCAGTTCCACCATCCGGACGATCCGAACATCCTGATCCTCTCGAACGTCAGGAAGGACGGCAAGCCCACCGGCCTGCAGGACGCCGGCTCCTACTTCCACACCGACTACTCGTACCTGCAGGTGCCGGCGCGCGCGACGACGCTCTATTCGCGAGTCGTTCCGAAGGTCGGCGGCGATACCCTGTTCGCCGACCAGCAGGCCGCCTACGACGACCTGCCCGAGGCGATGAAGCAGCGGATCGAGTCGCTGCTGGCGATCCACCACTACGGCAACCGCCACGACGTCGACGAGGCCAGCCATACCGCCGCCTCGGTGCTGAGCGCCGAGCAGAAGGCGAAGATGCCGGTGATCACGCATCGCATCGCCCGACCCCATCCGGTCACCGGCAGGAAGGCGCTGTACGCCGTCTCGGGCAGCTCGTTCGGGATCGTCGGCATGCCCGAGGACGAGGCCCGCGACCTGCTCGACGAGCTCGCCGCGCACTCGACCGCAGCGCGCTACCAGCTACGGTTTCGCTACGGCGTCGGCGACATCGTCGTCTGGGACAACGCCGCCCTGCTGCATTCGGCCACGCTGACCGATCCGGACGATGCGCGCACCCTGTGGCGGATCACCGTGCTCGAGGAATCGAAGGAAGCGGTGGCGCCGGCGGTGCTGGCACCGACCTTCGCGACCCCCGGAAACGCCTGAGGCCTACGGAGCTAACGCGGCCGCGGCTTGTTGAGCAGCCGGTCGATGCACTCGCCGAGCATCCGCGCCCCGCACGGCTTCGGCAGGAAGGCGTCGTAGCCGTCGAAGATCGAGCGGACCACGGATTCGTCCATGCTGGTGTGCATGGCGATCCGCGAGGAGCAGGTCTTCGGGTTGCCGCGCAACGCGCGACCCAGCGTCAGCCCGTCCATGCCGGGCATGTCGACGTCGAGGATCACGGCATCGAAGCTTTCGTGGCGGGTCGCCTCCAGCGCCGCATAGCCGCTGTCGACCGCCGCGACGCTGTAGCCCAGCGCCTCCAGCGACGCCGTCACCAGGACCCGCATCTCCGCGGAGTCGTCGACGGTCAGGACCCGTCCGCGGGAAGGGGCGATCGCATGCATCGGCGCGAGCTTAGCGACGTGCGACGGGTTCGAAAAGCCCGTTCGGAGGCCGGATCGACCTCCGGCCGAGCCTGCCTAAAAAGGTAGCAACCGGAGGATCTGCGAGCCAGCGAGCGCGATTCGAAAGCTTGCGCGCAGGTTATTCACAAGCTTGTCCACGCTTGCGGTTGAAACAAATTTTTTCAGTCGCTTAGCCGTCGACCGGCTGCACCGTCTCGGCAAAGCCGCTGTCGTACTCGCCGGCGGCGTCAATCAGCACCTGCGCCTCGTCCATGAAGGTCTGCCAGCGCAGCGGCTGCGACACATAGAGCAGCGTCAGGGTGCGCTCCAGGTCTGCCGCGGAAAGGCCGGATAGCCGGCCCGAGACGCTCAGCAACTGCAGACGCGTGTTCGGACGCAGCTCTCTCCTTCGATCTTTCACGGCGTGGTGCTCGGTGACGGCGACGCAGGCATTTTGCGCCACCCCCACCCCGTCGCCATCTGTCAAACGTACCAGGCTGGACCGTCCATCCGCTTCGAGGAGATTGCATGCGCTTCGCTCTGCAGCGCGCCGGCTCGCTGGTGCTGCTCGTCCTGACCTTCGCCCTGCCCGGCTGCGACCGCCCGGGCGAATCGTCGCCGGAGGCTTCGCTCGGGACGTCGGCGCGCACCGCGGAGCGCCGCGGTACCGGCTCCCTCTTGGCAGCCGGCGAGTCGGCCCCGCCGGCCGTCGCCGCCCCGCCGGCGGTGCAGAAGATCGTTCCCGCGGCCGCACCGGCGCCCGCCGTCGACGCCCTGCCGATCCGCCAGCGCCACGTTGCGGTGCGCCACGATCTCGCCGTCATCATCGCCGCGGACGCGGTCGAGGCCGCCTGGAAGGCGGCCGAAACCGCCTGCCTCGCGGCCGATTGCGAGCTGCTGGCCTCGCACATCGCCCGCGACAACGAGCGCGCTCCCGCCACCGCCTACCTCGACGCCCGCCTTCCGCCGGCGGCGCTGACGCCGTTCCTCGAGCGGCTCGGCGGCCTCGGCACGATCGGCCGGCACGGCACCGCCGCCGAGGACAAGACGGCCGAGGTGGTCGACGTCGAGGCGCGGCTGAAGAACATGGCCGAGTTCCGCGACAGCCTGCGCAAGCTCATGGCGACGCCGAACGCCCGGCTGAAGGACCTGGTCGAGGTCGAGCGCGAGCTGACGCGGGTGCAGAGCGAGCTCGACAGCCTGGCGACGCGGCGCAAGCTCCTGGGCAACGACACCGAGAAGGTGCGCGTCGCGGTCGCCTTCAGCGCCCGGCCGGCGGTGCTCGAGGCCGGCATGTGGCTGCCGGTGAAGAACGCGGTGCTGCACGCCGGCCATGTGCTGGCCCACAGCGTGGCGACGCTGATCGGCCTGGCGATCGCCCTGCTGCCCTGGGCGCTGGTGCTGCTCGCCGGCGGCCTGGGCCTGCGTGCGCTGCTGCGGCGGCGGCGGGCTCGCCTCGCCGCCTGATCACTCGCGGGCTTCGCCCGGGTGCGGGACGGCGGAGCGCGGTCCCGCGTCCGCTAGCGCCCGCCCAGGCGAACCAGCCGCCCGGGTCGATCGCCGCTCACCTGTCCGTCGCGCTGCACCGGCCGGCCCGCGACCCAGGTGCCGACGTAGCCCTCGGCCTTCTGCAGGAAGCGCTTGCCGCCCGCGGGCAGGTCGCGCACCAGCCGCGGCGTCCCGGGGCGCAGGCGCGCCGGATCGATCAGGTTGAGGTCGGCGCGCAGGCCGGGCGCGATCCGCCCGCGATCGGCAAGGCCGAGGTAGCGGGCATTGCGTCCGCTCATCATCTCCACCGCCCGCTCGAGCGACAACCGGCTGCCCTCGCGCCCCTGGACCCAGTGGCTCAGCATGAAGGTGGAGAAGCTCGCGTCGCAGACCGTGCCGACGTGCGCTCCGGCATCGCTCAGGCCCGCGAGCGCGCGCGGATGCTCGAGCATGCGGCGCACCGCCGCGAGCGTGCCGTCGTTGTAGTTGAAGATCGGAAAGTAGATCAGGTTCTCGCCGCTGCCTTCGGCCAGGTGGTCGTAGAGCGCCTCGAGGGCGCTGACACCGCGCTGCTTCGCCCGCACCAGGAAGCTCTGCATCACGCTGGGCTCGTAGTCGGGGTTCTCGCCGAGCGGAAACATCCGGCCGCTGATCAGCTCGATCCTCGCCAGCAGGATGTCGACCAGCGGCGGAATCGCCGTGCCGTCGCCGGCGACCGGATCCGACTTCTCGGCCAGCACCCGGGCCTTCCTCGCCGGCTCGCGCATCGCCGCGGCGCGCGCGGCGAGCGGCAGGCCGGCGATCTCCTTGAACGCCGGAAAGCCCATGAACGGATGGAAGCTCGCCTCGAGGCCGACGATCACGCCGATGCCGCGCGCCGCCGCCTGCAGATAGAGCGGCAGACCGGCGGCGACGCCGCGCTCGACGCGCTCGCGGATCGCCTGCCACTGCTCGCCGCCCGGGTCGCGCTGCAGCCAGGTCATCGACAGCGGCCGACCGGAGGCGCGGGCCAGCTGTTCCACCAGATCGAACTCGGCGGCGAAGCGCTCCGGTCCTTTCAGCAGATCGAAGTCGCTCACCATCTGGACCACGCCGTGGCCCAGGCCTTCGAACGCACCGGCGATGCCGCACAACTCGGCCGCGGTCGCCTCGGCCGCCGGCGTCTCCTTGCCTTCGGAGGTGCGGTGGTTGTCGCTGCGGCCAGTGCTGAAGCCCGCCGCGCCGGCCTCGAGCGCCTGGCGCACCAAGGCCCGCATCGCCGCGATGTCCTCGTCGCCGGCCGCGGCCTGGGTGAAGGCGCGCTCGCCCATCACCGCCATGCGCACCGGGTCGTGCGGAATCTGCAGCAGGAAGTCGAGGCTGTGCGGCGTGGCGTCGAGCGCGTCCATGAACTGCGGAAAGCTCTCCCAGTTCCAGCGGATGCCTTCGGCGAGCGCCGCGCCGGGAATGTCTTCCACGCCTTCCATCAGCTTGATCAGCTCGGCTTCCCGGCCTTTCGTCACCGGGGCGAAGCCGACGCCGCAGTTGCCCATCACCACCGTGGTCACGCCGTGGTGGATGCTCGGCGAGAAGGTCTCGTCCCAGGTGGCCTGGCCGTCGTAGTGGGTGTGGATGTCGACGAAGCCGGGCGTGAGCCAGGCGCCGTCGGCATCGACCCGCTCGCGCGCCGCGGCGGTGATGCGGCCGACCTCGACGATCCTGCCGTCGCGGATGCCGACGTCGGCGGGAAATGGCGCGCCGCCGCTGCCGTCGACGACGGTGCCGCCTTCAATGAGCCAGTCGAGCATCCTTCATCCTCCAGGCGACCGCCAGCGTCAGGCCCGACACGATGTGCCAGATGCCCCAGAGGCTGGCGATGATGACCATCCCCAGGTCGGCGTTGAAAGTCACGGCGATGATGCCGAGCGCCAGGCCCGAGTTCTGCATCCCGCCTTCGATCATGATCGCCCGGCGGTCGCGCTCGGCGACGCGAAACGCCAGCGCGCACAGCCAGCCGAGGACGAGGCCGCTGGCGTTGTGCAGGATCACGATGCCGAGCTGCGGCAGGATCTGGGCGTTGAGCAGCGCCCGCTGC
>DATCGH010000504.1:0-3969 GCA_036509055.1 Caldimonas sp. | reverse complement strand
CCACGGCTTCTGCTCGGCGACGATGGCCTCGATCAGCGGCTGCTTGCAGTCGAGGCAGCCGATCGCCGCGGTCGTGCAGCCCTGGACCACCCAGGCCTTGGTCTCCGCCGTCGAGTAGACCTTGTGCAGCTGCCACACCGGGCACTTCTCGGGATCGCCCGGGTTCTCGCGCCGTATCCGCGCCGGATCGGTCGGCATGCGTCGGATCTTCTTCTCGACCTCGGCCGGCTCCTCGCGCATCGCGATCGCGTTGCCGTAGCTCTTGCTCATCTTCGTGCCGTCGAGGCCGGGCAGCTTCAGCACCTCGGTGTGCAGCGCCTGCGGCTCGCGCAGGATGGTCTTGCCGGTGCCGCGGATCCAGGCGTCGAGGCGCTCGCGATCGGCCGTGCCGAGCGAGGGGCTGGCGGCGACCACGGCGCGCGCCTTCTGCAGCGCTTCCTCGCCGCCTTCTTCCTGGAAGGTCTTGCGCGCCGCCTCGAAGGCCTTGGCCGCGTCCTTGCCGAGCTTCTTGACGACGTTTCGCGCCAGCTCCTCGAAGTTCGGCTCGCGGCCGTAGAGGTGGTTGAAGCGGCGCGCGACCTCGCGCGTCAGCTCGACGTGCGACGACTGGTCCTCGCCCACCGGCACGTAGGCGGCCTTGTAGATCAGGATGTCGGCCGCCTGCAGCAGCGGGTAGCCGAGGAAGCCGTAGGTCGCGAGGTCGCGGTCCTTGAGCTTCTCCATCTGGTCCTTGTAGGTCGGCACGCGCTCGAGCCAGCCGAGCGGCGTGCCCATGGCCAGGAGCGTGAACAGCTCGGCGTGCTCGGGCAGGCGGCTCTGGATGAAGATGGTCGCGTTGTCGGGGTCGATGCCGGCGGCGAGCCAGTCGATCACCATGTCGTAGACGTTCTTCTCGATGATCCCGCGCTCTTCGTAGTGCGTGGTCAGCGCGTGCCAGTCGGCGACGAAGTAGAAGCACTCGAACTCGGCCTGCAGGCGCACCCAGTTCTTCAGCGCGCCGTGGTAGTGGCCGAGATGCAGCGCCCCGGTCGGGCGCATGCCCGAGAGGACGCGCTCGCGGTGCTCGGTGCCGGCTCCGGCGGCGGGGGCCGGGGTCGGCAAGGGGGTCTCGCTCATCGGTGGGCGGCTCGTCGACGAAAGGGGGCGATTGTAGATTTGCGCCTGCGGCGCGCCGATACACTTCGCCCCCTCATGAAGAACATCGTCATCCTGATCTCGGGACGCGGCTCGAACATGGAGGCGATCGTGAGGGCCTGCGCCGCCGAGTCATGGCCGGCACGGATCGCGGCGGTGATCAGCAACCGCGTCGACGCCCCCGGCCTCGGCTTCGCGCAGGCGAACGGCATCGCCACCGCGGTGGTCGACCACACCGGCTTTGCCTCGCGCGAGGCCTTCGATGCGCAGCTGGCCGAAAGGGTCGATGCCTTCCAGCCCGACGTCGTCGCGCTCGCCGGCTTCATGCGGATCCTCACGCCGGGCTTCGTGCAGCGCTACGCCGGCCGGCTGGTCAACATCCATCCGTCGCTTCTGCCGTTGTTCCCGGGCCTGCACACCCACCAGCGCGCCATCGATGCCGGCTGCAAGGTGGCCGGCGCCAGCGTCCACTTCGTCACCGCCGACCTCGACCACGGGCCGATCATCGGCCAGGCGATCGTGCCGGTGCTTCCCGACGACACCGAGAGGTCGCTCGCCGCGCGCGTGCTCGCGCAGGAGCACATGCTCTATCCGCGGGCGATCCGCTGGCTGGTGGAGGGTGTGCTGGAGCAGCGCGCCGGCGTCGTCCGGCACGTCGCCGGCGAATCGCAGCTGCTCGGCACCGTGGCGCCGCCGGAAGCTCCCGCAAGGCACTGATCCGCGCCTGCCGCGCCGGTAGCTCAGAAGAAGCTGGCGGCGGCGTTGATCGAGAACGCCAGGATCGTGGTGTTGAAGGCGAACGACAGGATCGACTGGGCCAGCACCAGGCGGCGCATCGGCCGGGTCGAGACGGCGACGTCGGAGGTCTGCGCCGTCACGGCGATGGTGAAGGCGAAGTAGAGGAAGTCGGTGTGGTCGGGCTCGAAGCCTTTCCCCGCGCCCGGGAACTCGAGGCCGCCGTCCGGCTCGGGCCTGAAGTAGGCGGCGGCGTAGGAAAGGGCGAACAGCACCGGCAGCAGCAGCCAGGAGCCGACCACGGTGAAGGCCGCGAACACGCCGTGGACCAGCACGTGGCTCGGACCCGCGGCCTTGGCGGCGAGCAGCTCGAAGGTCACTGCCACCAGGCTGGCGATCACCGCGCTGGTGACGATCGCCAGCACTTTCGCCGCGCTTTCCGCCTGGGCCAGCGCCACCCGCTTCATGTGCCCGGCGTCGGCGCGCAGGAGGACGAACAGGACCCAGCCGAGGTAGGACCATGTGGTGACGTTCCAGGCGATCAGGACGCGCGACAGCAGCGTCTGGACCGCCGGCCAGAAGGCGCCGACGATGGCACCGAGCGCGGCGCAGATCAGGAGGCGGTGGTGCGGCAGGAGCGCGACGGGATCGCGGGCGATTCGGTCGGGCGGCGGAGCGCGTCGGGTCACCCGGCAAGGATAATCTCGGCCGATGCATCCCAAGGCCCTGCTCGAGGCGGCGACCGATCTCGTGCACCGCGTCCTGCGCTTCGAGCATCCGGCCGACCGCGTCGTCGCCGACTTCTTCCGCGAGTCGCGCGCTCTCGGCTCGCGCGAGCGCCACACCCTCACCGACACCGTGTTCGCGGTGCTGCGCGAGCTGCCGCTCTTGCGTCATCTCGCCCGTTCGGGCAGCGGCGAGGCGGAGCGCCGGCTGGTGCTGCTCGCCTGGCCCGGCAATGCCGGCTACCTGCGGGCGGCGATGAGCGAAGCCGAGATCGCCTGGCTCGAGCGCAGCCGGGCGACGCCGCGCGACGCCTTGCCCGAGGCGCTGCGCCACAACCTGCCGGAGTGGCTCGCCGAGCGGATGCAGCGCCAGCTCGGCGAGGAATTCTGGCCGTGGGTCGAGAGCATCGGCCGGCCGGCGCCGCTCGACCTGCGGGTCAACGTTGCCAAGGCGAGCCGCGAGGAGGCCCTGGCGCGCCTGCGCGAGGGCGGCATCGCCGCCGCGGCGACGCCGCATTCGCCGGTCGGGATCCGGGTCGAGGGCAAGCCTTCGCTGCACAAGCTCGAGGTCTACGCCGACGGCTGGATCGAGGTCCAGGACGAAGGCAGCCAGCTCCTGGCGCTGATGACGGGTGCCCGACGCGGCGAGATGGTGGTCGATTTCTGCGCCGGCGCCGGCGGCAAGACCCTGGCGCTCGGCGCGCAGATGCGCAACACCGGGCGGCTCTATGCCTTCGACGTTTCCGGGCATCGGCTCGCGGCGCTGAAGCCGCGGCTGGCGCGGAGCTCCCTCTCGAACGTCTATCCGGTGCAGATCGCCCACGAGCGCGACGACCGGGTCAAGCGCCTCGCCGGCAAGGTGGACCGGGTGCTGGTCGATGCGCCCTGCACCGGGCTCGGCACGCTGCGCCGCAACCCCGACCTGAAGTGGCGGCAGACGCCCGGGGCCCTCGTGGCCCTCGGCGAGCAGCAGCGCGCCATCCTCGAGGCTGCGGCCCGGCTGCTGAAGCCGGGCGGACGGCTGGTCTACGCGACCTGCAGCCCGCTGCTCGAGGAGGACGAGGAGGTGACGGTGGCATTCGACGCCGGCACCCTGGGCGGCTCGTTCAGCCGGCTCCCCGCCCTGGAGCTGCTGCAGCGCGCCCAGGTGGCCGACGCCGGGGCGCTGGTGAGCGGTCCGGACCTGCGCCTGTGGACCCACCGGCACGGCAGCGACGGCTTCTTCGCCGCGGCCTGGGAGCGCCGCGCTTCTTGATCTGCATCAAATCATCGCGATCTGGCGGTGATAACCGTCGATTTCCAAGGGTATCCACCCACCCCGTCGAATAGAATCAACGGCTTTCCCAACGATTTACCCCAAGGTTCGATTCATGGA
>DATCGH010000503.1:0-2422 GCA_036509055.1 Caldimonas sp. | reverse complement strand
GCATCGGCATCGGTCACCGGCGGCGCCAGCCAGATCGTGGCCACCGCCGGCAGCGGCACGTTCGGCGCCTTCACCGTGATCGTCCGGTCGGTGGTCCACGCCGGCTCGGCGGTGTCGCGCGGCGGCATCGGCGCGGTCGGGCGGGGAATCGGCGCGAAGTACTTGTCCACCCAGGCGTCGAGCTGGCGCGGGTCGAAGTCGCCGGTGACGATCAGGGTGGCGTTGTCCGGCCGGTAGTAGGTGGCGTGGCAGGCGACGACATCGCCGACCGCGGCCGCGTCGAGGTTCTCGATGCTGCCGATCACGCCGCGCTTGTAGGGATGGCGCAGGTACGGCTTGGTGCGCATCTCCTCGAAGAAGCGGCCGTAGGGGGCGGCGAGGATCGACTGCCGGTATTCCTCCTGCACCACCGCGCGCTCGGAGCGGAAGTTGGCCTCGTCGACCTTGAGGTTCAGGAGCCGCTCGGCCTCGGCCCAGAGCAGCGTCTCGAGATGGTTCGACGGCACCACCGCCTGGTAGGCGGTGACGTCCTCGCTGGTCGAGGCGTTGTTCTCGCCGCCGACGTCTTCGGTGATGCGATCGAACTGCTCGCTCTTCATGTACTTCGAGCCCTTGAACATCATGTGCTCGAAGAGATGCGCGAAGCCCGACTTGCCTTCGGGATCGTCGGCGCCGCCGACGTGGTACCAGACCTGGACGCTGACGGTCGGGCTGGCGTGGCTCTCGACCGAAATCAAGGTCAGGCCGTTGCCGAGCTTGCGCTCGCGGTAGTCGATGCGCGGCACCTGCAGCTTCTCGGCCGCAGCCGCGGGCGCGGAGGCGGCATGCGCGCGCGGCGGGCCGAGCGCGCCGGCACCCAGGCTGGCCGCGAGCAAGGCGACCGCGAGAAGACGCAGGCTCACGCCGGCGATCCGGGGGCCTCGGTGACGACCGTGTAGTGCTCGACCGACGGCGGCGAGGCGAAGTAGGGGCCGACGATCGCCCGCCACTCGGGGAAGAGCGGGCCGCCGCGGAACTTGACGGTGTGGTCCTCGAGCGTCTCCCACCAGATCATCAGCAGGTAGCGCTCCGGCGACTCGATGCCCTTGACGACGCGATGCTGCCGATAGCCCTCGGCGCGCGAGATCGCGGTCTCGAGGCCACGCTTGATGGCGGCGTCGAACTCGTCGTTCTTGCCGGGCGGGATGCGGATGTCGGCGACTTCGAGAATCATGGCGGCAGGCGGGAAGTGGGGAGCATGTCATTCTGAGCGAAGCGAAGAATCTCGCACGCCGCGAGGAGATCCTCCGCTTCGCTCAGGCGGACCGCGGCGGGCCGACCCTCGGGCCGGCGGACTGCAGGGCACGGTCGCGCGGCCGAGCCGGCTAGACGCCGAGGTGCCGCGCCAGCGCCTCGCCCTCCGCCGCCAGCGCCGCCGACTCGCCGGCCATGACCACCAGGCCTTTCTCGAGCACCACCGCACGGTCGGTGTGGGCGAGCACGGCGCGGGCGTTGCGGTCGACGATCAGGGTGGCGATGCCGGTGCCGCGGATCTCGGCGATCACGCGCCAGATCTCGGCGACGATCAACGGCGCCAGGCCTTCGGTCGCCTCGTCGAGGATGAGCAGGCGCGGGTTGGTCATCAGCGCCCGGCCGATCGCCAGCATCTGCTGCTCGCCGCCGGAGAGCTGCTGGCCGCCGTGGGCCAGCCGCTCGGCCAGGCGCGGGAAGGTCGTGAGCACGCGCTCGAAGGTCCAGTCGCGCGCGCCCTCGGGCCCGGGCCGCGCCGTCATCACCAGGTTCTCGCGCACCGAGAGGTTGGGAAAGATGCCGCGGCCCTCGGGCACGTAGCCGATGCCGAGGCGCGCCATCCGCTCGGGCGGTGCGCCGGTGACCTTGCGACCCTGCCAGTCGACGGTGCCGCCGGCGGCGCGCACGTAGCCCATCGCGGTTCGGATCAGGGTCGTCTTGCCCATGCCGTTGCGACCGAGCAGGCCGAGCGAGACGCCGGCCGGGATCTCGAGCGAGACGCCGCGCAGCACATGGCTGTCGCCGTAGCGGGCGTGCAGCTCGGTGAGCGTGAGCAGCGGAGCCATCCTCAGTGCTCGTCGCCGAGATAGGCCTCGCGCACCGCGGGATCGACGCGGATCTTCTCCGGCACGTCGCTGGCGATGACCCGGCCGTTGACCATCACCGTGATCCGGTCGGCGATGCGGAACACAGCGTCCATGTCATGCTCGACCAGCAGGATCGCGTGCCCGGTCTTGAGGGCGGTGAGCAGGGCCAGCATCCGCCCGCTCTCCTCGCCGCCCATGCCGGCGAGCGGCTCATCGAGGAGGAGCACTTGCGGCGCCGTCGCCAGGCACATCGCGATCTCGAGCTGGCGCTTGGCGCCGTGGCTGAGCGTGCCGGCGGTGCGCTCGGCCATCGGTGCGAGCCCGGC
>DATCGH010000502.1:0-3640 GCA_036509055.1 Caldimonas sp. | reverse complement strand
GCTTGGCGGCTACATCGTCGCCGCGGAAGAGCAGGGCATCGCCGAGGGCAAGCTTTCAGGAACGATCCAGAACGACATCCTGAAAGAGTTCATGGTGCGCAACACCTACATCTATCCGCCGGGCCCGAGCATGCGGATCGTGGGCGACATCATCGAGTACACCGCCAAGCGGATGCCGAAGTTCAACTCGATCTCGATCTCCGGCTATCACATCCAGGAGGCCGGCGCGAACCAGGCGCTCGAGCTGGCGCTGACGCTGGCCGACGGCCGCGAGTACGTGCGCACCGCCATCGCCAAGGGGCTCGACGTCGACGCCTTTGCCGGGCGACTCAGCTTCTTCTTCGGCATCGGCATGAACTTCTACCTGGAGATCGCCAAGCTGCGCGCCGCCCGCGGCCTGTGGCACCGGATCATGCAGGAGTTCAAGCCGAAGGAAGCCAAGAGCTCGATGCTGCGCACCCACTGCCAGACCTCGGGCTGGTCGCTGACCGCGCAGGACCCCTACAACAACGTCGTGCGCACGACCATCGAGGCGATGGCGGCGGTGTTCGGCGGCACCCAGAGCCTGCACACCAACGCGCTCGACGAGGCGATCGCCCTGCCCACCGAGTTCAGCGCCCGGATCGCCCGCAACACCCAGCTCGTGATCCAGGAGGAGACGCACATCACCTCGATCGTCGACCCCTGGGCCGGCAGCTACGCGATGGAGACGCTCACCCAGCAGATGGCCGACGCGGCCTGGACGATCATCGAGGAGGTCGAGGCCATGGGCGGCATGACCAAGGCGGTGCAGAGCGGCTGGGCCAAGCTGAAGATCGAGGCGAGCGCGGCCGAGAAGCAGGCCCGCATCGACTCCGGCCTGGACACGATTGTCGGCGTCAACAAGTACAAGCTCGACGAAGAGGCGGCGATCGACACGCTGGCGATCGACAACCACGCGGTCCGCGACAACCAGGTGGCACGGCTGAAGGCGCTGCGCGCGGCGCGCAACGCCGCGGGCGTCAAGGCGGCGCTGGCGGCCCTGAGCGAATGCGCGAAGACGGGCAGCGGCAACCTGCTCGACCTCACCGTCCAGGCGATGCGCCTGCGCGCCACCGTCGGCGAGGTCAGCGACGCGCTCGAGGCCGCCTGGGGCCGGCATCGCGCCGACACGCAGAAGGTCTCGGGCGTCTATGCCGCGGCCTACGACAGCGCCGAGGGCTGGGATCAGCTCAAGTGCGAGATCGCCGCCTTCGCCGAGGAGGAAGGGCGGCGGCCGCGGGTGATGATCGCCAAGCTCGGCCAGGACGGCCACGACCGCGGCGCCAAGGTCGTCGCCAGCGCCTTTGCCGACCTCGGCTTCGACGTCGACATCGGCCCGCTGTTCCAGACCGCCGAGGAGTGTGCCCGCCAAGCGATCGAGAACGACGTCCACGCGGTCGGCGTGTCGACCCTCGCCGCCGGCCACATGACGCTGGTGCCGGCGATCATCGCGGCGCTGCGGAAGCAGGGCGGCGGCGACATCGTCGTCTTCGTCGGCGGCGTGATCCCGCCGCAGGACTACGCCTTCCTCTACGAGCACGGCGTCAAGGGCATCTACGGGCCTGGCACGCCGATTCCGGCGAGCGCCAAGGACGTGCTCGAGCAGATTCGTCAGGCGGTCGTCGCGCATTGAACGGCGGCGCGACGATGGCAGCGCTGCCCGCCGCCGACCAGACCCTGTGCGACGACGTCGCCGCGGCGAGCGGCGAACGACAGCGCCGCGCCGTCGCCAAGGCGATCACCCTGCTCGAATCGACCCGCGCCGACCATCGCCTTCGCGCCGACGCCCTGCTCGCGGCGCTGCCGGTGCCGGCCGAGCTCGCGCTGCGCGTTGGCATCTCGGGCGTGCCGGGCGTCGGCAAGTCGACCTTCATCGAGACCCTCGGCCTCGCGCTGATCGCCAAGGGGCATCGGGTCGCGGTGCTCGCCGTCGACCCGAGCTCGAGTCTTTCCGGCGGCTCCATCCTCGGCGACAAGACGCGGATGGAGCGGCTCTCGGTGCACGAGCGCGCCTTCGTCCGCCCGAGCCCGAGCGGCGGTACGCTCGGCGGCGTGGCCGCGGCGACGCGCGAGGCGATCCGGGTGGTCGAGGCCGCCGGCCACGACGTCGTGATCGTCGAGACCGTCGGCGTCGGCCAGAGCGAGGCGGCGGTCGCGGGCATGACCGACCTGTTCCTGCTGATGCAGCTGCCCAATGCCGGCGACGACCTGCAGGCGATCAAGAAGGGCGTGCTCGAGCTCGCCGACCTCGTGGTGGTCAACAAGGCCGATCTGGATCCGGCGGCGGCGGCACGCGCGGTCGGCCAGCTCGAATCGGCGATGCAGCTCGCCCATGGGCGCGAAGGCGAGACCGCGCGCCCGCGGGTGCTTGCCACCAGCGCGATCGATCCGCCGCAGGTGCGCGCCGTCTGGGACGCCGCCGCCGCCTGGGCGGCGGAGCGGCGCGCCAGCGGCGCCATCGTCCGCCGGCGGCAGACCCAGGCGCATGCCTGGCTGCAGGAGCGGATCGACGCCGGCCTGGCGGAGCGATTCCGCGCCCACCCCGCGGTGCGGAGCCTCTGGCCGGAGACGCTCGCCGCGGTCGACGCCGGCCGGCTGCCGGTCTCGGTCGCCGCCCGCACGCTGCTGCGCGCTTTTACCGGTGCGCCGGGCGCAGACAATAGCCGGAACTGAGGACGAGGAAGGCCATGCACGACATCATCGAACAACTCGACGCCAAGCGCGCCAGCGCTCGGCTCGGCGGCGGCGAGAAGCGGATCGCCGCCCAGCACGCCAAGGGCAAGCTCACCGCGCGCGAGCGGATCGAGCTCCTCCTCGACAAGGGCACGTTCGAGGAGTGGGACATGTTCGTCGAGCACCGCAGCCACGACTTCGGCATGGAGCAGAACCGGCCGCCCGGCGACGGCGTCGTCACCGGCTACGGGATGATCAACGGCCGGCTGGTGTTCGTCTTCAGCCAGGACTTCACCGTCTTCGGCGGCGCCCTCTCGGAAGCGCATGCCGAGAAGATCTGCAAGATGATGGACCAGGCGATGAAGGTCGGCGCGCCGGTGATCGGCCTGAACGACTCGGGCGGCGCCCGCATCCAGGAGGGCGTGGCCTCGCTCGGCGGTTATGCCGAGGTGTTCCAGCGCAACGTCCTCGCCTCCGGCGTGGTGCCGCAGATCAGCCTGATCATGGGCCCGTGCGCCGGCGGCGCGGTCTATTCGCCGGCCATGACCGACTTCATCTTCATGGTGAAGGACTCGTCCTACATGTTCGTCACCGGCCCCGACGTGGTGAAGACGGTGACGCACGAGACCGTGACGCACGAGCAGCTGGGCGGCGCGCTTACCCATTCCAGCAAGTCCGGTGTCGCCGATCTCGCCTTCGAGAACGATGTCGAGGCCCTGCTGCAGCTGCGCCGCTTCATCGACCTTGTGCCATCCTCCAACCGCGAGGCTGCGCCGCAGCGCCAGACCCCGGATTCGATCGACCGCGACGAGTACTCGCTCGACACGCTGATTCCAGACAATCCCAACAAGCCCTACGACATGCACGAGCTGATCTCGAAGGTGGTCGACGAGGCCGATTTCTTCGAGCTGCAGCCGGACTATGCCAAGAACATCATCATCGGCCT
>DATCGH010000501.1:0-2568 GCA_036509055.1 Caldimonas sp. | reverse complement strand
GCTGAAGGACGTTCCGCGGGTGCTGCTGGCGTCGGCCAACATGAGCGCGATGCTGCTCTACATCATCACCAACGCGATGCTGTTCTCGTTCCTGATGACGCACGAGAACATCCCGCAGGCGATGGCCGACGGCATGCTCGGTACCGGCGTCGGCCTGATCGGCTTCCTGCTCATCGCCAACCTGCTGCTGCTCGCCGCGGGCAACTTCATGGAGCCTTCGTCGATCGTGCTGATCCTGGCGCCGATCCTCTTTCCGATCGCGATGAAGCTCGGCATCGACCCGGTGCACTTCGGCATCCTGATGGTGGTCAACATGGAGGTCGGCATGTGCCATCCGCCCGTCGGCCTCAACCTCTACGTCGCCTCGGGCATCACAAAGATGGGCATCACCGAGCTCACGGTGGCGACCTGGCCGTGGCTGCTCACCATGCTCGTGTTCCTTGTGCTGGTCACCTACTGGCCGCCGCTGTCGATCTGGCTGCCGCAGCAGCTCGGGATGATCGCGGCGACGAAGTAGCAGCACGCCGACCGGCCGCGCCGGATCGGCGAGGAGGCGCTGAAGAGGGTTTTCCATGAGAGGCCAGGCCACCGACGTTTGATCTGGCTCAAGCGCTGCGCGACCGCTGCCTGCACATTGCAAGCGTTTCTCCCGGCGATCACGGGAGTGCCGACCGGGTTCGAAGCGAGGTGGGTTTCGCGCATGAAGGTGGCCCTGTTCATCCCCTGCTACATCGACGCCTTCTTCCCGGAGGTCGGCATCGCCACGCTCGAGCTGCTCGAACGCCTCGGCTGCGAGGTCGACTACCCGCTCGACCAGACCTGCTGCGGCCAGCCGATGGCCAACAGCGGCTGCCATGAGGATGCGCGCGGCACCGAGGCGCTGTTCGCGCAGAACTTCGCCGGCTACGACCACATCGTCACGCCGTCCGGGAGCTGCGCCCACCATGTGCGCGACCAGATGACGGCGATCGAGCAGACGCCGGCGGTGCAGGCGGTGCGGCGCAACACCCGCGAGCTGGTCGAGTTCCTGCACGACGTCCTGGGGGTGCGCGAGTTCCCGTGGGCCGAGTTCCCGCACAAGGTCGGCCTGCACATCGGCTGCGCCACCTTGCGTGGCCTGCGCGAAGCCAAGGCCTCCGAGATCGTCGAGCCGGCCTTCAACAAGCCGGCCCGGCTGCTGTCGGCGGTGAAGGGGATCGAGTTCGTGCAGCCGCAGCGGTCGGACGAGTGCTGCGGCTTCGGCGGCACCTTCTCGGTCTTCGAGGAGCCGGTTTCGGCGAAGATGGGCCACGACAAGGTCGAGGACCATCACCAGGCAGGCGCCGAGTACATCGTCTCGCCCGACATGTCGTGCGTCATGCATCAGCAGGGCTGCGCGCGCCGCGCCGGCCTGCCGCTGAAGTTCATCCACATCGCCCAGGTTCTCAACGGGGCGCGGGCATGAGGGTCGACCATGCGGAGGCGTCCTCGAAGTTCATCGAGGCCAAGGACCACGCCGACTTCCACGACAAGCGCCTCTGGGACCTGCGCAAGAAGCGCGATTCCGAAAGCGAGGCGATGCCGGAATGGGAGACCCTGCGCGGGCTCGCCTCGGCGATCAAGGAACACACGCTGACCCACCTCGGCGACTACCTCGAGGCGTTCGAGCGCAAGGCCACCGCCAACGGCATGGTCGTGCACTGGGCGCGCGACGCCGCCGAGCACAACCAGATCGTCCACGGCATCCTCGAGCAGCACGGGGCGACGACGCTGGTCAAGAGCAAGTCGATGCTGACCGACGAATGCGAGATGCGGCCCTTCCTCGAGAACCGCGGCATCGAGATCATCGAGACCGACCTCGGCGAGCGCATCCAGCAGCTCGACGACGAGCCGCCAAGCCACATCGTCGTCCCGGCCGTGCACAAGCTGCGCGGCGACGTCGCCGAGGTCTTCGGCCGCACCATCGGCACCGACCCGCGCAACACCGACGTGCTCTATCTGGCCGAGAGCCAGCGCCGCCACACCCGGCCGTACTACCTGAAGGCGCAGGCGGCGATGACCGGCGCGAACTTCGCCATCGCCGAGACCGGCAGCTTCGTCGTCTGCACCAACGAGGGCAACGCCGACCTGGGCGCGAACCTGCCGCCGCTGCACATCGCCTCGATCGGCATCGAGAAGCTGCTGCCGAAGATCGAGCATCTCGGCGTCTTCGTCCGGATGCTCTCGCGCAGCGCCCTCGGCTCGCCGATCACCCAGATCACCTCGCACTTCCGGGCGCCGCGGCCCGGCACCGAGATGCACGTCGTGCTGGTCGACAACGGCCGCTCCGAGCGCCTCGGCATGGAGGACTTCTGGTACTCCCTGAAGTGCATCCGCTGCGGCGCCTGCATGAACACCTGTCCGGTCTACCGGCGCAGCGGCGGCCTGAGCTACGGCTCGACCTACTCGGGGCCGATCGGCGTGATCATCGATCCGACCTTCAACCTGCGCAAATACAGCTCGCTGCCGTTCGCCTCCACCCTCAACGGCAGCTGCACCAGCGTCTGCCCGGTGAAGATCAACATCCACGAGCAGATCTACAAGTGGCGC
>DATCGH010000500.1:0-2257 GCA_036509055.1 Caldimonas sp. | reverse complement strand
ATCAGCACCAGCACGCCGAAGACGATCGCAAGCCAGGGCTCGAAGCCCATCCGCATCCAGCCGGCCATGCTGGCAATGAAGCCGACGATGCAGAGCGCCCAGGCGCCGTAGCGGATCGGAAAGTAGCGGTCCAGCCTGTTGATCCACTCGAACATGGCGCTCCTCCTCGGGCGTGGCGCGATGGTAGGCCCGGCCCGTGACCCGGGTCTCCTGGAAAGCGTGAAGGCGGCTTAGGCGGCGAGGAAGAAGTCGCGCAGGCGTCGCGCCGTGTCGTCGGGCAGCTCCTCGGGGATGAAATGGCCCGCCTCCATCGCCGTGCCCTCGACCCGCCGCGAGGCGCGCGCGCGCCAGAGCGCGAGCGGATCGAAGCGCTTGCCGACCAGGCCGCGCGCGCCCCAGAGCAGGTACAGGTCGCAGCCGATCTTCTCGTTCGCGGCGCGCGACGCGCGGTCGTGCTCGAGATCGATCGAGGCGCCGGCGCGGTAGTCCTCGCAGGTGGCATGGATGGTGTCGGCGCGGCAGAAGCAGCGCTCGTACTCGGCGAGCGCCTCGGGCTCGATGTGACCGAGGCCGTTCGAGCCCCAGCCGCCGAGCGTCCAGCGCAGGTAGAACGCCGCGTCGCCCCCGATCATCCGCTCGGGCAGGGGCTGAGGCTGGATCAGGAAGAACCAGTGGTAGTAGCTGATCGCAGCGCGCATGTCGACGTCCTCGTACATGTCGAGCGTCGGGACGATGTCGATCAGCACCAGCCGCTCGATCCGCTCGCTGTGGTCGAGCGCCAGCCGGTGCGCCACCCGGGCACCGCGGTCGTGGGCAGCGACGAAGAAGCGCTGGTGGCCGAGGCCGCTCATCAGCGCCGCCACGTCGGCAGCCATCGCCCGCTTGCTGTGCAGCGCATGGTCGGCCTCGGGCGTGGCCGCGGGCCCGGGCTTGGTCGAGTCGCCGTAGCCGCGCAGGTCGGGGATGACGAGCGAGAAGTCGGCGGCGAGCTGGCGGGCGACGCGATGCCACATCACATGCGTCTGCGGGTAGCCGTGGAGCAGCAGCAGCGGCGGCTTCGCCGGGTCGCCGCCGGTGCGGGCGAAGAGCTCCACCTCACCGGCGGCATGCAAGCCGCCCTCGAAACCTTCGAACCAGGCCATGGCGCGCTCCTCAGAAGATCGACAGGCCGCTGCGGCTGGCGAACAGCTCCAACGCCCGCGTGCCGAGCACCGAGTTGCCGCTCTCATCGACCGCCGGCGACCAGACGCACAGGGTGAGCTGATCGGGAACGACGGCGACGATACCGCCGCCGACGCCGCTTTTGCACGGCAGGCCGATGCGAAAGGCGAACTCGCCGGCGGCATCGTAGGTGCCGCAGGTGAGCATCAGGGCGTTGAGCCGGCGCGCCTGCCGTTCGCTCACCACCGGCGAGCCGTCGCCGGCCACGGGATGGGCGCCGTCGCGGCAGAGGTAGCCGGCCGCCTTCGCCAGCTGGCGGCAGCTCATCCGCAGCGCGCACTGGTGGAAGTAGAAGTCGAGCACGGCGTCGACGTCGTTGTCGATCTTGCCGAAGCTCTTCATGAAGTTGCCGAGGGCGACGTTGCGAAAGCCCGTGGTCGCCTCGGACGCCGCAACCTCGGCGTCGAAGTCGATCGCCTCGCCGGCGAGGCTCGAGAGCATCTCGAGCAGGCTCGCCTTGGCGCCGGCACCGAGGACGCTGAGCAGCCGGTCGGAGACGGCGATCGCGCCGGCGTTGATGAACGGATTGCGCGGTATGCCCTGCTCGCTCTCGAGCTGCAGCAGCGAGTTGAACGGGTTGCCCGAGGGCTCGCGATGGATCCGCTCCCAGAGCGCGTCGCCGAGCAGGCGCATCGCCAGGGTCAGCGCGAACAGTTTCGAGACGCTCTGGATCGAGAACGGCACCGCGCTGTCGCCGGCTGCCGCTTCCTCGCCGGCGCAGGTGCGCAAGGCGATGCCGAACTGCGCTGCCGGCACCCGCGCCAGGGCCGGGATGTAGCTTGCGACCCGGCCTTCCCGGCCGAGCTCCGGGCGGAGATCGCGGTCGATGCCATCGAGGAGGGCCTGGAAGTCCATGGTCGTGGTGAAGCTCGCGATTCAGCGCTGATGACGCAGCCGATGATGCGCCACCAGCGCGGCGAGGCCGAGCAGGGCGACCATCAGGCCGATCGCGAAGCGGGCGCCGAGGGCGGTCGCGAGCCCGCCGCCGGCGACCGCGCCGACGAGGGTCGCCAGCCGGCCGAGCGTGCGCAGGCCG
>DATCGH010000499.1:0-4439 GCA_036509055.1 Caldimonas sp. | reverse complement strand
CCGGTTCGCAACGGTGTTGCGGCGTTGGAACGAAGGGCTTTCCGCCGAATTGGAAGGGATCTGGCCGTGGGAGCCGGAGCAGGGGGGAGGGGCGAAACTTTACGCCATTTATCGGGGGTTACCGACATTTTGTCGGCCGATCGCCCCTAGGGTATTCATCGAACCGTGCTCGCCCAGGTCTTCAGCAGGCTGTCGTCGACAGAGCCCAGTTTCCGCTGCGCCACCTCTCCGGAAGCTGCGAAGGCGACCGAGAACGGCAAGCCGCCGGCGATGTTGCCGAGCTGGTGACCGAGCTCGAGCCCGGTGTGCGGCGCCAGCGCCACCGGCAGGCGCAACCGTCGTTCGCTCATGAAACGGCGCACCGGGTCCGCGGCGTCGACGGCCAGGGCCAGCACGTACCAGTCGGGATGGGCGGCGGCGAAACCGTCCAGCAGCGGCATTTCGGTGACGCAGGGCGGGCACCAGGTCGCCCAGAAGTTGAGCAACAGCGGCTTGCCGCGCAGGCTGCTCATGGCCAGGCTCGAGCCCTCGGGCGTCGGGAAGGTCGATTCCCAGAGGTCTGCCTTGGGCTCGCCGTCGTCGCGCCGCCCGCGCCACAGGGCCACGCCGGCGCCGGCCACGACTGCCCCCAACGACAGGCCGCCCAGAACCAGGACGCGGCGATTCATCGTTCCGCCCGGAGCGCGTTGAGCGCCGCCAGGTCGCCACGCTGCGCCTGGCCGCGGGCATCGCCGCGCAGGGCGCCACGCAGGTCGTCGTAGTCGAGCACCGTGAGCGCGATCCGCACCCGCCGCGACGGATCCGGCCCGGGCACGAACAGGTTCAGCACATCGACCTCGCGGCCGCGCGCGCTTTCGCCGCGCGACACCTCGTAGTCCACCCGTTGGTCGATCAGCGCCAGCTCGGCCTCCTTCGAGTCGTCGCAGTACAGCTCGATGTGGATGTCATTCAGCCGGGTGGCGGTGCCGCGCCAGACCGCGCCGGTCAGGAAGGGGCGAAAGGCCGCCAGTCGTTCCATCCAGGTGGCGGCGATGTCGCGAAGCGCCGCCAGCTCCATCGGCTGCGAGTCCGCATGGAACACGCCTATGTAAGCGCGGACTTCGTCCTCGATCTCGTCGTTGCTCGGCAGGCTGACCGAACGCCCGGTCGCGCCCAGGTCACGGGCCGCGCGACGCTTGGCGGCGCCGTACTCGAGGCCCTCCTCGACGATCAGGCGGGCCGCGCTGGCGGCGATCTCCGCGCTCTGGGTGGCAGTCATCGGTGGATTCTAGGGAGGCGCCCGTCAGCGCGGCAGCTCGACGCTACCCATGCG
This sequence comes from Caldimonas sp., assembly GCA_036509055.1. Lineage (GTDB taxonomy): Bacteria > Pseudomonadota > Gammaproteobacteria > Burkholderiales > Burkholderiaceae_C > Schlegelella_A. The sequence continues at coordinate 3,127 of DATCGH010000499.1, read as the reverse complement.
CGCCGAGATGGTCGCGGCGCGACCGACGACGTAGGGCGAGTAGGGTCGCCTCTCGAACCGCTTCGGCGCGGGCAGCAGCACCGCCAGCTGGGCCGCCTGGCCGGCCGAGAGCGCCCCGGCGCCGACGCGAAAGTAGCGCCGCGCCGCGGCCTCGGCGCCGAACACGCCCTCGCCCCATTCGACGCTGTTGAGATAGATCTCGAGGATGCGCTGCTTGCCGAGCAGCAGCTCGAGCTCCCAGGTGATGACCAGCTCCTGCGCCTTGCGCAGCAGGTTCCGCTCGCCGCCGAGAAAGAGGTTCTTCGCCAACTGCTGGGTAATGGTCGAGCCGCCGATGACCTTGGGAGCGCGGGCCGGGACCGGCGCCGGGGTCTTGCGTGCGGCCTCCTGCCGGGCGACGCGCTCGTTGGCCTTGTCCGTCACCGCTTCGGCACGGGCGTTCTTCTCCCAGGCCTTCTCGAGGGCGTCCCATTCGACGCCGCTGTGCTCGGTGAACCCGGCATCCTCCGAGGCGATCACCGCGCGCTTGAGGTGGGTGGAGATCGCTTCCTTGGCGAGCCAGTGCTGCTGCCACGTCAGTGGCCGGTCGGCGAGCAGCAACCGCCAGGCCTCCGAGCGCTGGAAGGTCGTCGACTGCGGGTCGACCGCCGCCATCAGTGCAATCCGCAGGAGGAACCAGAGCTGCAGGGCGAGGAATGCGAGCAGCAGCAGGGCGAGCAAGCGACCGGTCCGGCGGACAAGCGAGGCGATCATCGCGCGTCAATTCGCCGTCGTAGCATGGCCAGCACGTCCCCGGTGCGCGGCCGCACGCCGCGCCAGAAGAAGAAGGCCTCGGCCGCCTGCTCGACCAGCATGCCCAGGCCGTCGCGAGCGACCGCGCCGTGGGCGCGCGCCCAGGCGAGGAAGGGCTCGGCCGGGGCGCCGTACATCATGTCGAGCGCCAGCGCGCCCGGGCGCAGCACCGCGGCGTCGACCGGCACCGCGGCGCCGGCGACGCTGCTGGCGCTGGCATTGACGACGATGTCGAACGCCCGGCCGGCGTCTTCCAGCGAAGAGCCGCGCAACACCGTGCCCGTCGCCGCCGACGCGTGCCGTGCCACGAGCGCGGCGGCGCGGGCTTCGGTCCGGTTGGCAACCACCAGCTCGGCCGGTGCGGCGGCGAGCAGGGGCCCGAGCGCGCCGGCGGCGCCGCCGCCGGCGCCGATCAGCAGCACCCGCGCCCCGCGCAGGCGGACGCCGGCGTTGTGGCCGATGTCGGCCACGAGCCCGGCGCCGTCGGTGTTGTCGCCGGTCCAGCCGCCGGCGTCGAAGCGCAGGACGTTGCAGGCCCGCGCCAGGGCGGCGCGTGGGGTGCGTTCGCCGGCCAGGTCGAAGGCCTCGAACTTGAACGGCATGGTGACGTTGCAGCCGGCGCCGCCGCTCGCGGCGAAGTCGCGGACCGTCGCCGCGAAGGCGTCGAGCGGGCTGAGCAGGCGGTCGTAGGTCAGCGCCTCGCCGGTCTGGCGCGCGAACTCGGCGTGGATGAAGGGCGACTGGCTGTGCGCCACCGGATTGCCGGCGACGACATATCGGCTCGGCGCGCTCATCACTGCGAGCTCAGCGTCGTTTCGAGGCTTTCCTCGCGCGTGAAGCGGAAGCGCGAAGTGATGACGAGCTGGTCGGCGTTCTTGCGCATCGCCGCGTTGAAGCGGCCGTACGGCGCCGCGGCCGTGACGATGGCGACGGCGCGCCGGTCGAGGATCTTCGAGCCCGAGCCGCGCACCACCTCGGTCTCGACCACCCGGCCGTCGGCGTCGACGGTGACGTTCATGGTCAGCTCGCCGTAGAGCTTCTTGCCCTGGTTCTCGGGGAAGTTGCGCGTGCCGCGGTCCTCGATCTTGCGGCGCAGCTGGTCGTAGTAGAGCGCGTAGACCTCCTCGCGCGTTGCCGGGCTGATGTAGCGCTTCTTCGGCCGGGCGTTCTCCTCGTTGATGCGCTTCTCGATCTCGGCCAGCAGCTGGATCAGCTGGCGGCGCCGCTCTTCCTGCTCGCGCTCCTCGGGCGTGCCCTGGTCGCGCAGCGGATCGGTCGGCGGCAGCAGGGCGAGCTCGCGCCGCGCCTGGGTCAGCATCTGCTGCTGCGTCTCCTGCAGCTGCTCGATCTGCTTGCGGGTCTCCTCGTTGGCATCGCCGAGCTCGGTCAGCGCCGAGGGCGGCAGCGGCGAGGTGGCGCGACCGGCCTGGGCCTCGCCGCCGCCGGCGAGGTTCGCCTGGGCGATCGCCTGGGCCCGCTCCGGCGCCTCGCCCGAGCGCGAGTTGACCAGGATCACCTCGAGCGGCGTGTCCTGGAAGACGCGGTTGAAGCCCTCCGGATCGACGAAGCGCACCAGCAACAGGGCGCCGTGTGCGGCGATCGACACGGCCAGCGCGATCTGCAGCGTCGACAGGCGCACCCGCATCTTCCGTTTCAGGCCGCCGCCGACTCGGCCACCGGCGGCGCGCCGTTGCCCGGGTCGGCCTCGGCGACGTCGACCGCGATCGTCAGCGGTCCGGCGACGGGTTCGTCGTCCTCCGCTGCGGCGGCATCGGCGGCCGGGGCCGCGGCCGTGTCGAGGCGGGCGATGACGCTGGCATGGAGATCGAGCGTCAGCAGGTCGGCCGCGCCGAGCCGCACCCGCACCCGCGCACCGCGCGGCAGCGGCTCCGCACCGGCGGCACGGAAGACCAGCGGCAGGGTTTCGGCGCGGACCAGTCCGTCCTTCATCACCGTCGCGTCGAGCTCGCCGACGTCGTCCTGCTGCAGCGAGCGCAAGGCCCAGTAGCGCTCGATCGCGCTCTGGAAGCCGTTGTACTCGGCGTAGGCGGCGTCGAAGTCGGAGACGATGGCGTGCAGGTTGACGTCGTTGGCGCGAAACGGCGCCGCCAGCGCTGCGGTCTTGCCATGGCGGGCGCAGGCGATCAACTGCCACTGGTTCACCAGGTCGACGTAGCGGCGCAGCGGCGAGGTCGCCCAGGCGTACTGCGCCACGCCCATGCCGGCATGCGGCCCGGGGCGAAGGCCCATGCGCACCTTGACGCCGGGCGCGAGGCTCTGCTGGCTGCGATAGATCGCCGGCACGCCGCAGGCCGCGATCCAGCCGCCCCAGGTG